>JAEWKX010000395.1 GCA_023393575.1 Pseudomonadota bacterium | reverse complement strand
GCTTGCAAGCGCCAGCATGATGGCGGCAGCGTCGTCCTGACCCGGATCCGTATCGATGATGATCTTCCTGCGCGTCATAGCGGGCTCTCACGTTATTGGTTCGGGCGCCTAGCTACACCCCTCCACGGTGGGAGGCAACGGATCGCATGTCGCCATGCTTGCGCGTGAGCTCCGGCATTCCCATATTGCAGCCAGATACGGCGCCTCCGCGGGCCGTGCCCCTGGTCGCTTTCACAAGGACTGTCAGATGAGCCGAATCACGCCGTTCGCGAGCCCACTGCTGCTGGGCTTCGACACGATGGAAAAGACCCTCGAACGCCTGGCGAAGGCCAACGATGGGTATCCTCCGTACAATATCGAGCGAATTCCGGCCAACGCCTCCGGAACGCCCGAGCGCTTGCGGATCACCGTCGCGGTGGCAGGCTTTTCAGAGGACGAACTCGACGTGACGGTCGAGGAGAACCAACTCGTCATCCGGGGGCGGCAACTGGAGCAGGCCGAACGGGACTACCTTTATCGCGGCATTGCGGCCCGGCAATTTCAGCGCGTGTTCGTGCTTGCCGACGGCATGCAGGTCGATGGCGCTTCCCTCAGGAACGGTCTTCTCGCGGTCGATCTCATCCGTCCCGAGCCCGCCCGGATGGTTCGAAAAATTAACATTTCCGACCCAGAGTAAGGCAGCGACATCATCGTCGTGATGCCCTCAATGTTGGAGGCTGGAATGCTCCTGAAAGAAGCGAACACACGCTTGACCGAATCGGAACTTGCTCATCTCGGCGCCGGAGAAGTCGGCTACATTCGCAAGATAAGCTCCGAGGACGTCTCACGATGCTTCCCCGAAGCCCCTGACATGGACCCCAATCTCGATCTCTGGGCACTGTTCGGAGCCGACGGCACTCCGATCCTTCTGACCGACAATCGCTCCAGCACCTTCTTCAAGGCCGCCGAAGACGACCTGAAGACCGTCAGCCTTCACTAAGACGGGAATTCATACCTTGCGGAAGGTAAGGTATGCGGAGGAACGGCCCTCGCGTCTGGCCTTGGCCTCATACCGCGTGCCGGGCCAGCCGGCGAAGGGCGTCAACCAATCCGACGGCTCTTCGGCCAGCCAGTGGAATCCGCCATGGTCGCGACAACGGATCAGCGTCCAGTTGACATAGGTATCGATGTCGGAGGCGAACAGGAACAGTCCTCCCGGCTTCAGCACACGATGGAACCGCTCCAGGTTGACCTGCGACACGAAGCGCCGTTTCCAATGCTTCCGCTTCGGCCATGGGTCGGGATAGAGCAGGTCGATGCGGTCGACTGAGGCAGCGGGCAGCCAGTCGAGGACCTGGGTCGCGTCATCGTCGTAGACGCGGATGTTCTTCAGGCCAAGCTCGGTGACCCGGCTCACAAGCTTCGCCATGGAATTGACGAAGGGCTCCACCCCGATGAAACCCGTCCGCGGATTCTCGACCGAGCGGTGGATGAGGTGCTCTCCTCCACCAAAGCCGATCTCCAGCCGTATCTCAGAAACCGGCAGAGGGAAGAGGCCGGACAGGGGGGCCGGAGGAGCCGAACCGAGATCGAGCTTCAACTCCGGCAAGGTCACGGCCAGACCCTCGGCTTGCCGCTCTCTCAATGGCTTGCCCTTGCGCCGCCCGAAAAAGGCTTCGGTCGCGCGGCTGGGGCGCTGTGGATCATTCATTGCATCATCTTTCAGCGGATACGCAAAAGCGGCTGGCTCGAGAGCCACCCGCTTTATAGTTTCCATACCGTCGGCGTAAAGGCAGATCAGGCCGCCTTCAGCGCGTCCTTCAACGGCTTCACAAGATCCACCTTCTCCCAGGAGAAGGACCCGTTACGGCCGGGCTTGCGTCCGAAATGACCATACGCGGCCGTCTGCGCATAGATCGGCTTGTTCAGATCGAGGTGACGCCGGATGCCGGAGGGCGACAGATCCATGACCTTTCGGATTGCCGTCTCCACCTGCTCCTCGGTCACACCCTTGCCCGTGCCGTGCAGATCCACGTAGATGGACAACGGCTGGGCGATGCCGATCGCATAGGAAATCTGGATCGTGCATCGATCCGCCAACCCTGCGGCAACGACATTCTTCGCAAGATAACGGGCGGCATAGGCGGCCGAACGGTCCACCTTCGTCGTGTCCTTGCCGGAGAAGGCACCGCCGCCGTGTGGAGCGGCACCGCCATAGGTATCCACGATGATCTTGCGTCCCGTCAGGCCGGCATCACCATCGGGGCCACCGATCACGAACTTGCCGGTGGGATTGATATACCACTTGCAGTCGTCCGAAATCTTCAGGTCGCCCAGCGCTTCGCGGATGTAAGGCTCCACGACGGAACGGACCTTTTCGGAATCCCAGTCCTCGTCGAGGTGCTGCGTGGACAGGACGATGGAATCCACACAGGAGGGCTTGCCGTTCTCGTAACGGACAGTGACCTGGCTCTTGGCGTCCGGGCCGAGCTTGCCGGCGTCGCCTTCGCCCTTCTTCCTGGCCGCAGCAAGAAGCTGGAGGATGCGGTGCGAATAATAGATCGGCGCCGGCATGAGGTCGGGCGTCTCCCTGCAGGCATAGCCGAACATGATGCCCTGATCGCCCGCTCCTTCGTCTCCCTGCCGGTCGGCGGCGCTATCAACCCCCTGCGCGATGTCGGCCGACTGCGAGTGCAGAAGCACGTCTATCTTCGCCGTCTTCCAGTTGAAGCCGTCCTGTTCGTAGCCGATGTCGCGGATCGCCTTGCGGGCCGCCGACTTGAACTTCGACGGATTGATGACGTCGCGACCTTCCTTGTCCTTCTTCATGAGGCTCGCGGGCAGGCGAACCTCACCGGCGATCACCACGCGGTTCGTCGTCGCCAGGGTCTCGCAGGCTATGCGCACGGTCCAAGGATCCACTCCCGCCTTGGCTGCCTCGCGGTAGACGAGGTCCACGATCTCGTCGGAGATGCGGTCGCAGACCTTATCGGGATGACCTTCGGCAACGGACTCACTTGTGAAGAGATAACTGTCGCGCATTTTCGGGATTCCCCTCAAAGAAACATACAGACCATCTGTTAGTGTCTCCCCCGAACAAAGACAAGCGCATAAATATATCTTTATATGTCAAATCGAGCGTTTGACGCATGCTGCAAAGAAAAAGGCGGCACAGAGGCCGCCTTACGGTCCATAATCCAGGAGGTTATTCGGTGTCGGCGTCTGCCGCCAACGCCTTGACGAGATCCACCACACGCCGCCTCACCTTGGGAGCGGAGATCTTCACGAATGCCCGGTTGAGCTGCAATCCCTCGGACGACGACAGGAAATCCACGACATAGCTGGAGCTCGACGCCTCTTCCATCCCGCCGGAGGCAGCGCCCTGCTCCCCCGGGGCGTCCTCGAAAAAGAAGGAGACCGGTACATTGAGAATGCTGGAGATGTTCTGCAGGCGGCTCGCACCGACGCGGTTGGTTCCCTTCTCGTATTTCTGGATCTGCTGAAACGTGATCCCGAGGCTCTCACCGAGTTTTTCCTGACTCATCCCGAGCATGGTGCGACGAAGACGGATCCGGCTCCCGACATGGATGTCGATCGGATTCGGCTTCTTCTTATTCTCAATCATCACTCTGTCCTGACAGTTGGTGGTCGATGAAGCGCTTCGCGCCGGCCACGGACCGGGCGACAACAACGCATATCACTTCTACATCATGGCGAACAGAAGTGCGCCGACACTATGCATTTTTGGGGGTTTTGGGTCAATTCGAACGCGATTTAAAACCCCAGCGCGCAAGAGCTGCAATCAAAAACATAGAAAACACGATCAACCAGAAATGCGTCCGGCGCGCGGTCTCGTTCCAGGAGGAGACAGAGGCGTCGCTCAATGGAGCATCGACGAACCCCTTCCGATTGAAGCCGAGACCCTCACTCACGCGCCCGAGGGGATCGATCACGGCAGATACTCCGCTATTGGCGCTGCGAAGCAGCGGTTTACCATTCTCCACCGCCCGGAGCCGCGCCTGCTGGAAATGCTGGTACGGGCCGGGCGTATCGCCAAACCAGGCGTCGTTGGTGATATTAAGGATGGCGGCGGTGGAGGAGACATCATCCGCGATCTCCCCGGGGAAGATGATCTCGTAGCAGATCAGCGGATAGAGCGTCCGGCCGTCCGGCAGCGGCAGCGGGGAACGCAGGGCGGCGCCCGTGAAGCCGCCCGGCAGCGCCACCAGGTTGTCCACTCCCCATTCCCGCAGCCACTCTTCGAAAGGCACATATTCTCCGAACGGCGTCAGATGAACTTTGTCGGATGCTCCCAGGATCTGCCCCTGGTCATCAATCACATAGACGGAATTGTAATAGCGGGGTGCCGAACCGGAGCCGGTGTATTCGACACGGACGGCACCCGCGACCAGCACCTGCCCTTCCTCCAAAACCTCGGCGATCCTGACCAGTGCATCCTTGTTTTCCGTCAGGATGAACGGCACGGAGGTTTCCGGCCAGACGATGATATCCGGTCGGCGTGTCCCCGGTTTCGGCGGCGCCGCAGAAAGGGACAGATGTTCCTCGAAGATTTCGGCACGGTCGGAGCCTTCCAGTTTGCGTGACTGATCGAGGACCGGCTGAACAAGCCGCACCATCGTCTTCCCGTCGGATACAACCTCGCCTGCGACGGTCAGGCGATAGGCGCCATATCCGAAATGGGCGCACAGAAGAACGCCGGCCAGGGCAAACCCCGCCCCCATGCCCCGGCGCGTCCCGAAGAGAGCGGGAACGGAAAAGACGAAAACCGCAAGCGTGGTCACGCCAAAGATGCCGATCGGGGCGGAAGACTGCATCATCAGCGGGGTCTGCATGGCACCATAGCCGATCGCGTTCCACGGAAACCCCGTCGCAACGAAGCTCCTGAGCCACTCCGCGATACCGAAGCCGAATGCCAGCGCTGCCAGCCGGCCAAACCCGTCCGACCATAACAGGCTCGCGAGAGCCACCGCGAAGCCATAGAAAAGCGCGAGGAAAGCCGGCAGGCCAAGCACCGCGAGCGGCAGAGCCCAGGCAAACTCATCCGCTTCCACCAGAAGAGCATTCCCCATCCACCAAAGGCCCGCCACGAAGTAGCCGAAGCCGAACAGCCATCCGAGCACGAACGCCGCCCGCAATCGGGACAGGGATCCTCCTTCTGGGCTCACGGACAGGCCATCCATCAGCCAGACAAGCAATGTAAAGGACAGAAAAAGGGTGCCGAAGATGTCGAAGGGCGGCAGGGCCAGCGCACCGGCCGCTCCCGCTGCAATCGCGATTGCCGCGCGTCGCATGCCCCATAGAAGCATGATCCTCCCGGCCAACCGTTCCATCTGCAATCCTTCCCCTCGCCCGAATCAGGATTGCAGTGTTTCAAAAATCTCGACGCCTGTCGTCATGCCGGCGTCAGGGAGTGTTTTGCGTATCCGGCGCGGGCTTGACGTTCGAGCCGCCGACGCCGGAGGCCACAGGGGCGGACGCCTGAGACAGCGCCGTCGCTTCCGCCTCACTCTTGGAATAGCGCCGCCGCGACAGGGTCCGCTTGCGTACCACCCGCACGCGCTTGATGCGACGCGGATCGGCATCCAGGATGTGGAATTCGAAGCCCGGCACCGCCTGCACGACCTCGCCTCGAACCGGAATGCGGCCAAGAGCGGAGAAGAGCAATCCTCCCAGGGTATCGACATCCTCCATGCGGTCGCGGATATCGAAGTCGCGGCCAATCGCCTCGGCGATCTCCTCCAGTTCGATGCGGGCATCGGCGATGAAGACGTCCTCGCCGGCACGGGAGAACATTACCTCCTCATCGTCATGCTCATCCTCGACGTCGCCGATGACCATCTCGACGATATCCTCGTGGGATACGAGCCCATCGGTACCGCCGTACTCGTCGATGACGAGGGCCATCTGCGTTCTTGCGGCCTGCATGCTCTGCAGCAGGTCGGAAGCGAGCATGGAAGGGGGTACGAAGAGGATCTTGCGGACGAGGCCGGCATCAGCCACGGTCTTGCTCAATTCCACCCGAGCGAGGTCGAATGCGGCTTTCGGTACCCGTGCCAGCTTTTCCGCCTTGTCGCCGGCAGTCGGTACGGGTTGCGACGGCGTGGCGCGAGGACTTGCCCGGCGCTTGTTGCGGGCCTGCTTGGCAAGGTGAGACAGAAGATCGCGTATGTGGACGAAGCCGCGCGGGTCATCGAGCGTGTCGCAATAGACCGGCATGCGGGAGCGGCCGGTTTCCTCGAAATGGATCATAAGGTCGCCAAGGGTCATCGTCATGTCGACTGCCTCGATATCGGCACGCGGCACCATGATGTCCTCAACCCGTACCTCGCGAAAGCGCAGGATGTTGTGCAACATCGCCCGTTCCTCGGGCGAGAACGCGCTGCTGACGTTGGCGTCCGTCATCAGC
>JAEWKX010000363.1 GCA_023393575.1 Pseudomonadota bacterium | reverse complement strand
CCTGATGATCGTCTATGGCGTCTTTGCCGAGACGTCCATCACCCAGGTCTTCGTGGGCGGGATCGGTGTCGGCCTCATGACCGCACTGGCCTATTGCGCGGTGGTGATGGTGTTCTGTTGGCTGCGGCCGGACATCGTGCCGCGCCGGATCGCCGCCGGCTTTGCGGACGCCGGCGGCCTGTCCGCCATCCTTAGGATCTGGCCCGTCGCCATCCTCGTCCTTCTGGTTTTCGGCGGCCTTTTCTCGGGATATTTCACGGCAACAGAGGCGGGAGCCGTGGGTGCGGGCGGCGCGATCCTGCTTTCGGCGATTACCGGCAGGCTGACCTTGCCCGTCATCCGCATCTCCCTTCTGGAGACGCTGACGACCTGCGCCTCGCTCTTCATCATCGGCATCGGCGCCTCGATGTTCACCCGCTTCCTGGGCATTACCGGCCTCTCCGGCTTCATCGGCTCCTTCGTCGCAGGCTCCGACCTCGGCTACGCGGAACTGATGACGATCATTGTCATCATCTACCTCATCCTGGGGATGTTCATGGAGCCGTTCGGCGCGATGCTGATCACTCTACCCGTCCTGCTGCCGGTGTTGAAGGCGGAAGACATCAGCCTCGTCTGGTTCGGCGTCTTCGTCGTCAAGATGCTGGAGATCGGCATGATCACGCCACCGGTCGGCCTCAACGTCTTCGTCATCAAGAACGTCGCATCCCGCTACGTCACCGTCGTCCAGGTCTTTCGCGGTATCGTTCCCTTCCTCTTCGCCGATCTGGTCGTGGTCACATTGATCATCGCCTTCCCGTGGCTCATCCTCGGCCTTCCGCGATGGCTACTGTGAGCTCCCGGATTGCAGACAAGGAAGGGGGAGGCCGACTGCTCTACTTTGCCCATACCGGGAAGGCTGAGGACAAAAGCGACTGGCAGCTCCTCTCGGATCACCTGCGCGCCGTCGCCGAACTTGCCGCTGAAATGGCGGCACCGCTGGGCCTGGAGAAGGCGGCTTTTCTGGCCGGCCTCTTCCACGACCTCGGGAAATACACGGCGGCCTTCCAGCGGCGGCTGGAAGGTGCCGAGATCAAGGTGGACCACTCGACGGCGGGGGCGCGCCTGCTGCTCGGCGAGTTCGTATCGGGGCGGGACAAGGGCATCGCCGACCTGATCGCCTACTGCATCGCCGGACATCATGCCGGCCTGCCCGACCGCCACTCCCCGTTGCCGTCCTGCCTCAACCTTCGCCTGCAGAAAGATACCGAGCCGCTGGACGAAGCGTGGAAGACGGACCTGCGGACGGAGACGAAGGATCTGGTCCCGGCCTTCGTCTCCAGGATCAGCGCCGAGCGTGAAATCGCAGCCTTCCAGTATTCCATGATGACGCGTGCGATCTTCTCCTGCCTCGTCGATGCGGATTACAAGGACACCGAGGCTTTCTATGCCGAGCTCGAGGGGCGGCAGCCGGATCGCACATGGCCGGCGCTGCAGGACCTGTTGCCCCGGCTCATCACCGCCTTCGACGCGCACATGACAGGCAAGGCAAATAGCGAAACGGAGTTGAACCGCCTGCGCGGCCGCATCCTCTCGCACGTCCGAGCCAAAGCCCCGGACAAGCCGGGGCTCTTCACCCTGACCGTGCCCACCGGGGGAGGCAAGACACTGGCTTCGCTGGGCTTCGCCCTGGATCATGCGAAAGCGCACGGGCATTCACGAATCATCTATGCCATTCCGTTCACCTCCATCATCGACCAGACGGCGGCGATCTTCCGCGACATTCTCGGCAAGGAAAACGTGCTCGAACACCATTCGGCGATCGAGGACGACAAGCTGGATCGCGAGGAGGACTGGAAGAGCCGCGACAAGCTGCGGCTTGCCATGGAGGACTGGGCTGCGCCGGTCGTGGTGACGACGAACGTGCAGTTCTTCGAAAGCCTCTTCGCGGCGAGGACGTCGCGCGCCCGCAAGGTGCACAACATCTTCAACAGTGTGATCATCCTCGACGAGGCACAGACCATACCGAGGCACCTGCTGCTGCCCTGCCTGCGGGCGTTGGACGAACTGGCGCTCAACTACCGCTGCACGATCATCCTCTGCACGGCAACCCAGCCGGCTCTCGACCAGCGCCGGCTGCCCGGCGGTCTGCCGCTCGAAGGCCGCGAGCTGGCACCCGATCCGCAAGGCCTGTCGGATACGCTGCGGCGAACCAGGATCGTTCAGGCAGGGCCGATGAGCAATGACGACCTCGTGGCCGCCTTGCGCGAGGAGGAGCAGGCGCTGGTGATCGTCAACAGCCGCAAGCATGCGCTGGAACTCTACCGGCAGGCTCGGTCGGCGGGGCTTGCCGGACTCGTGCACCTGACGACACGGCAGTATGCCGCCGATCGGCAGAGGGTTCTCGGCAACGTGCGCGAACGGCTCAGGGCTGGCAAACCCTGCCGGGTGATCGCCACCAGCCTGATCGAGGCAGGCGTCGACGTCGACTTTCCGAGAGCCTGGCGCGCCGAAGCCGGGCTGGACCAGATCATCCAGGCGGCCGGGCGCGTGAACCGCGAAGGCCGGCGACCGGTCGAAGACAGCATCGTCACCGTCTTTTCGGCTCCGGATTATCCGCCGCCATCCGAAATCAAGGGCCTGATCGGCGACATGGAGCGGATGCGCAAGAGGGTCCGCGACCTGCAATCGCTGGAGGCGATCGAGGAATATTTCGATGAGGTCTACTGGCACGCCGGCAGACAGGGTCTCGACCGGAAAGGAATCCTCGCCGATTTCAAGTTCAGCGGCGCAGGAACCGATTTCTCGTTCCGCACCGTCGCGGAAAAATTCCGCATGATCGAGAGCGAGATGGTGCCCGTGATCATCTCCGGCGACGAGGTTGCACGCCAGACTGTGGATAAACTCAAGATAGAAGAAATTCCCTCTGGAACAATTGCACGCCAACTGCAGAATTACGTTGTGCAGTTGCCGCCGAAAGCCCGTGACCTCCTGATCCGCAACGGTCACGTCGCCTTCATCCGGCCGGACCTGCGGGGGGACCAGTTCGCCGTGCTTCAGACAGGCAGCCTCTACGACCGGGAGGTCGGGCTCCTCTGGGAGGACGCGGAGTACCTGGCAGTGGAGAATTCGATCGTGTGAGATTGTGAGATACACAGAAT
>JAEWKX010000360.1 GCA_023393575.1 Pseudomonadota bacterium | reverse complement strand
GCTGATGATCTCGCGGGTGGAGGCGGGGTCGGTGGCGGCCGAGATGAGCGACGTCGACCTGTCCGCCATCTCTGTCGACAGCTGCGAGCTTTACGAGCCGGTTGCGGAGGAGGCAGGGCTGACGCTTGCGACCTCGGTTGCTCCCGGCGTGAAGGTCAAGGGCAATCGGGAGTTGATCGGACAGGCGATCTTCAATCTTCTCGACAATGCCATCAAATACGGCGGGGAGGGGGGCGGCAAACCCGAGATACGGCTTGTGCTTGGCGCCGGCGATGGTGTTGTCCGTCTTTCCGTCTGCGACAACGGTCCGGGCATTCCGGAGGACATGCGCGACGAGGTGACGAAACGCTTCGTCCGGCTCGATGCCAGCCGCTCGAAACCCGGCACGGGGCTGGGGCTTTCGCTGGTGGAGGCGGTGATGGACCTGCACGGGGGATCACTGGGCCTGTCGGCCACGCACCCCGGTAGCGAGACGGCCCAGGGCCTGACGGCGACCATGGTATTCCCGGCGCTGAGGCCCTAAGAAGGGTCGTCAAGGGAGGACGCCGTGGGAGACAGTGCAATCAAGCTCAAGGACGTCGGCGCGGACGTCATCCGGCCGCAGAGCCAGACGGAGGCGAAGGCGGTGACCGCGCTTCTGAGGGAGTTGGCCCGCGACGACGACGCTCTGGCCGACGTCCTGAGGGGGGACGATCCTCTCAAGCCGTTCCTGATCGCGGCCCTTTCCCTATCCCCCTATCTGCGAGACATCGTGACCATCTCGCCCCGGCTGCTGACGACGGCGATCACCGAACCGCTGGAGGAAGCACTTCGGCGGATGATCGACGGGACCCGTGCCTGCTGGCGCCCACAGGACGGCAGAACGCCGCCGGAGGCGGAAGTCATGGCATCGCTGAGGGCCTACAAGCGCAGCGTCTCGTTTCTGGTGGCACTGGCCGACCTCGCCCGGCTGTTCTCCGCCCGCGACACCACACGGTATCTCACGCTGCTGGCGGATGCGGCCGTGGCGGCGGCGATCGACCACCTGCTGCTCGCCGCCCACGAGAGCGGCAAGATGGTGCTGAAGAACCCCGAGCAGCCGAGCGAGGGATCCGGCCTGATCGTCCTCGGCATGGGCAAGCTCGGCGGCCACGAGCTCAACTATTCCTCCGACATCGACATCGTCGTGTTCTTCGATCCTGAGAGCGGCATCCTTCCCGATCCGCTGGACGGGTCGGAGATCTACGGCCGGATGATGCGGCGGCTCGTGCGCATCCTGCAGGAGCGGACGGCGGACGGCTATGTGTTCCGCACCGACCTCCGGCTGCGGCCCGACCCCGGCTCGACGCCGCTCGCCGTGCCGGTGGAGGCGGGCCTTCTCTACTACGAGAGCCGTGGCCAGAACTGGGAGCGGGCGGCCTTCATCAAGGCGCGCGCCATGGCCGGCGACATTGCCGCCGGCGAGTGGTTCCTGCGCCAGCTTGTGCCCTTCGTCTTCCGCAAATATCTCGACTATGCCGCGATCGCCGACATCCATTCCATCAAGCGGCAGATCCATGTCCACAAGGGCCATGGCGCGATCGCCGTCAAGGGCCATGACGTGAAGCTCGGCCGAGGCGGCATCCGGGAGATCGAGTTCTTCGCCCAGACCCAGCAACTGATCGCCGGCGGGCGCATGCCGCCGCTCAGGACGCGGCAGACGGAAGTGGCGCTGGAGAAGCTTGCGGAGGCCAACTGGATCACGCCGGAGATCGCCGCGGAACTGACGCAAGCCTACTGGTTCCTGCGCGATGTCGAGCACCGCATCCAGATGGTACGCGACGAGCAGACGCACAGTCTGCCCGACACGGAGGCAGAGCTGAAGCGGATAGCCCTCATGCTGGGTTTCCCCGACACGGCTTCATTCTCCGCCGCGCTGGAAGGCGTGCTGCGGACGGTGGAGAAACGCTATGCCCGGCTGTTCGAGCAGGAGACAAAGCTTTCGGGCGTCGAAGGCAATCTCGTGTTCACCGGCCAGCAGGACGACCCGGAGACATTGAAGACGCTGGCGGCGCTCGGTTTCGGTCGCCCTTCCGATATTTCGCGGGTGATCCGTACCTGGCACTACGGGCGCTACCGGGCGACGCAATCGGTGGAGGCGCGCGAACGGTTGACGGAGCTGACGCCCGACCTGCTGAAGGCCTTCGGAGAAAGCAGCCGTGCGGACGAGGCGCTGCTGAGGTTCGACAGCTTCCTCTCCGGGCTTCCGGCGGGAATCCAGCTCTTTTCGCTGATCGGCAACAACCCGGCACTGCTTTCGCTGATCGTCAGGGTGATGTCGGCCGCGCCGCGGCTGGCCGACATCATCTCGTCGCGTCCGCATGTCTTCGACGGCATGCTCGACCCCGGCCTGATGGCGGAACTGCCGACGCGGGATTACCTGTCGGGGCGGCTGCGGGCGTTCCTGGCGGCGGCGTACCACTACGAGGAACTGCTGGACCGGCTGCGCATCTTTGCCGCCGAGCAGCGTTTCCTGATCGGCATCCGCCTCTTGACGGGGGCGATCGACGGTACGCAGGCAGGCCACGCCTTCACCGACCTGGCGGACCTTCTCATCGAACAGGCGCTGGCTGCGGTGGAGCGCGAGATAGAGACGGCGCACGGCCGCTACCCGGGCGGCAGGGTGGCGCTGATGGGGATGGGCAAGCTCGGAAGCTTTGAGCTGACGGCGGCCTCCGACGTCGACCTGATCCTGCTCTACGACTACGACGACGAAGCGTACGAATCCGACGGGCAGAAGCCGCTGGACAGCACGCGCTACTACACGCGGCTGACGCAGCGCCTGATCGCGGCGCTCTCGGCGCCGATGGCGGAGGGCGTGCTGTTCGAGGTCGACATGCGGTTGAGGCCCTCGGGAAACAAGGGGCCGGTCGCCACCCGTATCCGTGCCTTCCGCAAGTATCAGCAGGAGGAGGCCTGGACCTGGGAGCACATGGCGCTGACGCGTGCACGCCTCGTCTGCGGGGAGACAAGCCTGGTGGAGGAGGCGCAGGCGGTGATCACCGATGTCCTGTCCCGCAAGGGAGATGCCGCAAGGATGACGGCCGACGTCCGCGAGATGCGCAACCTGATCGAGCAGGAAAAGCCGCCGCGCGACATCTGGGACCTGAAGCTCATTCCGGGCGGCCTGATCGATATCGAATTCATTGCCCAGTACCTGCGGCTGGTGGCGCCAGCGCGGGGTCTCTCCATCGACACAAGCGGGATGAGCACGGACGAGGCGCTGGTGGCGCTCGGCCGGGAGATGATCCCGGCCGACGACCTGGCCACCGTGCGGGAGGCGCTGCGCCTGTTCACCGCACTCTCGCAGATCATCCGGCTCTGCATCGACGGCGCCTTCGATCCGAAGGAAGCGCCCGCAGGACTGGTGGAGCGTGTGTGCCGGGCGGGCGACTGCCCCGACATCCGCACGCTGGAGGGCGAGGTGAAGCGGCTGTCGAAGGCGGTGCGGGCGATCTTCCGCAAGCTTGTCAGCTGAGGGCCGGGCGAGGCACTGCAAAGGTCGCGCATTCCGGGACGCCGAGCGAGACGACGGTGCCCTTGCCGACGCAGGAGCGAATCCGCATCGTGCCGCCGTGCAGGGTCACCAGCGAGCGGGAAATGGCGAGACCAAGTCCCGAGCCGCCCTTGCTCTTGGCGTACTGGCTCTGCACCTGCTCGAAAGGCTGGCCGATCTTGCCCATGGCGACCTTGGGAATGCCGATCCCGGTATCGGCGATCGTCAGCAGCAGGCCGGATTCGGAGCGGCGGGCGCGAACGATGATCCGGCCGCCTTCGTCGGTGAACTTTACGGCGTTCGAAAGCAGGTTCAGCATCACCTGCTTCATGGCACGGCGGTCGCCGACCATCGCCAGATCGGGGGAAAGCCGCTGCTCGATGGTGATGTTCTTCTCCTGGGCGGAGATGGTGGTCAGGCGCAGGCTTTCCTCGACGAGCGGTACGAGATCGATCGCCTCGCATTGGATCTTCATGTGCCCGGCCTCGATCTTCGACATATCGAGGATATCGCTGATCAGGTTGAGGAGATGCTTGCCGCTGTCGTGGATGTCGCGGGCGTATTCGCCGTATTTCGGTGATCCGACCGGCCCGAACATCTCGTTGACGAGGATTTCCGAGAAGCCGAGAATGGCGTTGAGCGGCGAGCGCAGCTCGTGGCTCATATTGGCGAGGAATTCCGACTTCGCCTTGTTGGCGGCCTGCGCCCGCTCCTTTTCCGCCTGGTAATTGGCGTTGGCGATAGACAGCTCTTCCTTCTGCTTTTCCAGCTTCTTCTGCGAGGCCGAGAGGTCGCCGATGGTGGCCATCAGACGGCGCTCGGAATCGCGTAGCCTTTCCTGGTGGCGCTTCATCAACGAGATGTCGGTGCCGACCGAGACCATGCCGCCGTCGCGGGTCCGGCGTTCGTTGATCTGCAGCCAGCGTTCGTCGGCAAGCTGCACCTCCGTGGTCCGCGAGAGGCCGTTCTGATCGGCATCGGCAATGCGGCGCTCGATCACCGGCCGCGCGGCGGCGGAGTTGACGACGGCACGTTCCGTGCCCGGCACCAGCACGCTGTCGGGGAGGCCGTAGGCCTGCTGGAAGTGCGTGTTGCACATGACCAGGCGGTCGTTCTTGTCCCACAGCACGAAGGCTTCGGACGTGCATTCGATGGCATCCGCCAGTCGCTGGTCGGCTTCGGCATAGCGCTGGGCCAGCCGATGATGTTCGGTGACATCCATGGCGATGCCGATGACATGTGTCCGACCGGTGCCCGTGCGCACCACCTGGGCGCGGGCGCGCATCCAGACATAATGTCCGGCGGCGTGGCGCATGCGGAAGATCTGGTCGACCTGCTTGGCATTGCCGCGGCTGATGGCACGGGCGAGCGCATAGAGGTTGCCGTCGGTCGGATGCATCATCCGGGCGGCATCCGCGAACGACATGACGTTGCCGGCCGGCGGATAGCCGAGCATTTCGTACAGGGAGCCCGACCAGAACAGGCGGCGGTTGGCGACGTCGAAATCCCACAGGCCGCAGCGCCCGCGCGAGAGAGCGGTCTCGATGCGCAGGTTCGCTTCCAAGAACGTCTCGTCCGCTTCCCGCGCCGGCTTCACCTGCATGTAATAGGCATAGAGGATGACCAGCAGGATCACCGAAATGCAGGCGAACAGCGTGACGTTGAGCGATACCTCGTGGCGCCAGAAATAGTGGATGGAGGCGAGGGAACGGGCGGCGACGATCAGTCCACCGTCGTTGTCGAGGGGCTGAATGGCGGCGTAATGCGCTTCCTCGCCGATCGCCGTCTCGATCAGGCCGGAACCGCCGAAGCGACGCAGGGCCGCGGTTTCGGGCAGGAGCGACGTCAGCTGCCGACCGACATAGGAGCCGGCGCCGATGCCGCCGAAGATCCTTCCGGAAGAATCGACCAGCAGCAGGAATGCCTCCGGATGCAGCCGGTCGGCCGGAAGGAACTGCTTGAGCCGTGCTTCGGCGGATGCACGATCGCCGGCCGGGAGGGTCTTGTCCACGCCGGAGAAGGCTGCGACGGCGGTCGCGGCCATCAGCGACGTCGCCTGGCGGGCGGCGTCCTCCATGCGGGCATGTTCGCTGACGAGGCCGAGGCTGCGGGAGGTCGCGACGACTGCCAGGAAGGCGAGGATGAGAAGCGGGATCGAACGCTTCAGCACCAGCTCCACCCGGGGCATCTGGCGCGAGATGGGGGTCACGGTCAGGCTAGGACGGCGCGGGGAGAATCCCGAACCATTCCCGCCCCAGAAATTGAGACGCAACCATCCCTCGCCGGCGGGTTCCCGCCGTACGTCCGCCATCGTTTTCATCAGACCCCTCATGGAAATCCGGCGCGCCGCTCGCCCGAATCTGAGCTAATGAATCACGAGTGATTCGCCGTGTCCAGAGGTTCTTTAAGAGTTTTTTAATCTGAGGAAACCGCCGCGTCCGCAGCGGAATCAGGGGTTGCGGCAGGCGGGAATTCAACCCTTCAGCATGCGCTCGACGATGTCTCGGACATCGGTGGAGAGTGCGGTGCTGTGGTCGATCGTCATCAGGCCGGAGCGGGCGTGATCGGCACGCACCGGCTCCAGCGAACGCCAGGAGCGCATGGAGGTGAGGATGCGGGCAGCGAGCTGCGGGTTTTTCGGATCGATCGCCAGGATCTGTTCGGCGAGGAAGCGATAACCTTCGCCATCGGGACGGTTGAAGCCGGTCGGATTGGAGAAGGTGAAGCTACCGACGAGCGAGCGGACGCGGTTCGGATTGCTCGGGACGAAGTGGCGGTTGTCCATCAGCGCCTTCACGCGGCCAAGCGTTCCGGCGCCGGGGATGGTCGCCTGTACCGCCAGCCACTTGTCGATCACGAGCGGGTTGTCGTCGAAACGCGTCACGAATGCACCGAGGGCGGCGTCGGCCTCGTCGGTCTCCGGGAAGCGGTGCGCCAGGACGGTCAGCGCATGGACGAGGTCCGTCATGTTGTCGGCCGATGCGAAGGCTTCGGCCGGGCGTGCGGGCGACTGTTCCGCATAGGTGAGATAACTCAGCGCGCTGTTGCGGAGAGCGCGTTTTCCGGCGCTCGCCGCATCGGGGCTGAAGCCGCCATCGGTTTGCAGGTCCTCGAAAAGATGCTGGAAGACCGTCCAACCAGCCTCGGCGACGGCGGTAAGAACCGCCGTGCGCGCCTCATGAATCGCATCGGGATCGTTGTTGCTGCCGAGCTCGCGGGCGATATCGGCTTCGCTCGGAAGGGCAAGCACCTGGGCGCGAAAGGCCGGTTCCAGAGTCTCGTCGGCTGCGGTCTCGATCAGGGCGGAGATCACGGCAGATGGACATGTAATTGCGTCGCCGTTGCGGATGTCGCGTGCCGCCTGCATCAGCACCGGCAGGATCAGGTCGTTCAAGGCCTGCCAGCGAGCAAAGAGGTCGCCGTCATGTCGTGCGATGTGGACGAGATCCTCCGCGCTCTGATCGAGGTGAAGATTGATCGGCGCCGAGAAGCCGCGGTTGAGCGACAGGACCGGCCGCGAGGAGATGCCCGAGAAGGTGAAAGTCTGCTTGCGCTGGGTGAGGTGCAGCACCTCGCCGTTCACTTCGCCGCCTGCCACGGCGGCGTGCGTCGCCGCCGATCCGTTGTCGAGGATCAGCGCGAAGGAGAGCGGGATGTGCATCGGCTCCTTGTTCGGCTGGCCGGGGGTGGCCGGGATCATCTGCTCAAGCGAGAGCGTGAAGGTGGAGGCGGCAGGGTCGTAGGCCCCGGAAGCAGTGACCAAGGGGGTGCCGGCCTGGTGATACCAGAGCGAGAATTGCGAAAGGTCGCGGCCCGCCGCGTCCTCGAAGCACCTGACGAAATCCTCGACGGTGGCGGCTTCGCCGTCATGGCGCTCGAAATAGAGATCCATGCCCTTCTTGAAGCCGTCCCGACCAAGAAGCGTGGCGATCATCCGGGTGACTTCCGAGCCCTTCTCGTAGACGGTCGTCGTATAGAAGTTGTTGATCTCGCGGTATTTCGTCGGCCGTACCGGGTGGGCCAGCGGTCCGGCATCTTCCGGGAACTGCTCCGATTTCAGGTGCCGCACCTCCGCGATCCGCTTAACGGCGCGCGAACGCATGTCGGCGGAGAATTCGTGGTCGCGATAGACGGTCAGGCCTTCCTTGAGGCAGAGCTGGAACCAGTCGCGGCAAGTGATGCGGTTGCCGGTCCAGTTGTGGAAGTACTCGTGGGCGATGATCGCTTCGATGTTGGCGTAGTCGCTATCCGTGGCCGTTTCCGGATCGGCAAGGACGTACTTGTCGTTGAAGACGTTGAGGCCCTTGTTCTCCATCGC
>JAEWKX010000237.1 GCA_023393575.1 Pseudomonadota bacterium | reverse complement strand
CGGATCGACAGGCCGTCGACGAGCGGCTGGACGTAGACCTCCTGCACGGGGCGGATGGTGCCCGTGGCGATCACCCGATCGGTCAGGTGTCTCTCGGCCACCTGCGTGACGATGATGGACGGCAGTTTTGCCTCTGTGGCCGCCGGCTCGTCCGTCTCCTGCGAGAGGACGGGTGCAGCGGCCAAGACGAAGGTGGCAGCCGGAATGAAACAGGCAAGGCGAAGGAACTTGCGAAGCATGCGTTACTGGATCCAGTTAGGGCGAAAGGGCTTGCTCAGGTCGGCTGTCTGTCCGAAGCGATTTCCGCGGCCCTCAACGCTGAAACGTCAACTACAGTTGGTGCCCGGCAAGAACGCTTGCAAGGGCTGCCGCAAAGTTTCACCGGCCAATGTTCTTACGTCGATGGACCTGCCAAATCAATCCTTTGCGGCTATGGGCAACATTACATTTTGGTATGCTTTACGTAAAAACGCGCGGCTCCCGGACCGCGCGTTTCTATTTGTATCAAAGTATACCAAGCGCGTTATTGCATGGCCGCGTCGGTAACCTCAGTGGTATAGGCGCCTTCCGGCTCCTTGGTGATGATCTTCTGGTCGAGGAGCGCCTTGGCGGTGCGCTCGTAGACGGCCGGGTCGAGCTTGCCGGTGCCGTCGCCGATCAGCTTCGCCACCTCGCCCATCATGCGCTTCTGGTGGTTGTCGTCCTGGCCGCCATTGTCCATGACGATCTCGGCCGCCTCGTCCGGGTTCTCCATGGCGTATTTCCAGCCCTTCATCGAGGCGCGGACGAACTTCACCATGTTTTCCTTGAACGTGGGATCGGCCAGCTTGTCCTCCAGCACGTAGAGGCCGTCCTCCAGCAGGTCGTTGCCCATCTCGGTATAGTTGAAGACGGTGAGGTCTTCCGGCTTGAATCCGGCGTCGATCGCCTGCCAGTATTCGTTGTAGGTCATCACCGAGATGCAGTCCGCCTGCTTCTGGACGAGCGGCTGCACGTCGAAGCTCTGCTTCAGCACGGTGACGCCGTCGGCGCCGCCTGCGGTCGAACGGCCGAGCTTGCACATCCAGGCGAACAACGTATATTCGTTGCCGAAGAACCAGACGCCGAGGGTATGACCCTTGAAATCGGCTTCCGTCTTGATGGGTCCGTCCTTGGGACAAATCAGCTGCAGGCCGGACTTCTGGTAGGGCTGGGCGATGTTGACGAGCGGTACGCCCTTTTCTCGCGCGACCAGCGCGCCCCCCATCCAGGCGACGATGACGTCGGCGCCGCCGCCGGCGATCACCTGTTCCGGCGCGATGTCCGGTCCGCCCGCCTTGATCTCGACGTCGAGGCCTTCTTCCTCGTAGAATCCTTTCTCATCGGCTACGTAGTAGCCGGCGAACTGGGACTGGGCCACCCACTTCAACTGGAGGACGATGTCGGCCGCAGCGACTGTCTGTGCGGCGGTCAGCGACATGGCACTCGTCATCAATGCAACAAGGATATTTCTCATTGTTCTTATCCTTTCCCTCTGAGGATTTGCCGCCCTCCGTCGTTGCGGAAGGCGGATACGTCTAGCCACCACGGTTAGACGGATGCCAGAACGTCGTCGCCCGCTCGGCGAGCGCCACGACGCCATAAAAGACCGATCCGATGACGGCGGCCACGGCGATCTCCGCCCAGACCATGTCGACATTCATGCGGCCGATTTCGGTGGAAATGCGGAAGCCCATGCCGACGATCGGCGTGCCGAAGAACTCGGCGACGATCGCACCGATCAGCGCCAGCGTCGAATTGATCTTCAGCGCGTTGAAGATGAAGGGCATGGCGGCCGGCAGGCGCAGCTTGAGGAGTGTCTGCCAGTAGCCGGAGGCGTAGGAACGCATCAGGTCGCGCTCCATCGATCCCGAGGCCGAAAGGCCGGCGACCGTGTTCACCAGCATCGGGAAGAAGGTCATGACGATGACGACGGCGGCCTTGGAGTGCCAGTCGAAGCCGAACCACATGACCATGATCGGGGCGACCCCGATGATCGGCAGCGCCGACATCAGGTTGCCGATCGGCAGAAGGCCGCGCCGCAGGAAGGGCACCCGATCCGCGAGGATCGCCACGACGAAGCCCGCGGCGCAACCGACCACGTAGCCGAACAGAACTGCCTTGAAGATGGTCTGGCGCACGTCGGCCGCGAGGATCGGCACCGAGCCGACGATCCGCTCCCAGATTGCTGAGGGCGGCGGCAGGAGGATGAAGGGGACGCCCGCGCCGCGGGTGACGGCCTCCCAGAGGATCAGCACCCAGGCGCCGAAGATCGCCGGAATGAGCAGGCGGAGCGCCGTCATGGTCTGCGGTCTGGACGGCCGGATTTCCGCCAGTTCCGAAATGCATCGCCAGCCGAGGAGCCAGCCCGCGGTGATCAGCAGGAAATAGGGCAGGCGGGCATAGCCTTCGTTGCCGGAAATGCCGCCGATCAGCAGCCACGCGGCGGCATGCGCCGTGACGAACAGGACGAACGCCCGCGCCGGACGGCCGATGCGCATGAACGGGACGAGGGCGCCCGCCGCAATGAGCAGCAGGGCGGATGCCGTAATCCCCGCGTTGAGGGGTGACGGCGTATCCGGCTCCAGAAGCGGCAGGCGAGCCAGAGCGACGAGACAGAGGAGAAGGGCCAGAACGCCCTGCCAGGAGCGGCGGAGGAGGGTCATGCCGGTTTCGCCCCCATTCGTCCATCCACCAGGCGGGCGCCGATCCCGACGATGGTGACGAGCATGGCTGCCAGCACGGAGCCGGCGATCAGGGCCGCCCACATGTCGATCGTCTGGCTGTAATAGGAGCCGGCAAGCAACTTCGAGCCAATGCCGGCGGCAGCGCCGGTCGGCAGTTCCGCGACGATGGCGCCGACGAGGCTTGCCGCCACCGCGACCTTCATGGAGGTGAAGAGGAAGGGCATGGAGGCCGGCACCCGAAGCTTCCAGAAGGTCTGCCAGCCGCTGGCATTATAGGTGCGCATCAGGTCGAGATGGATGAGGTCGGGCGAGCGCAGGCCCTTCACCATGCCGACGGCTACCGGAAAGAAGGAAAGATAGGTGGAGATCAGTGCCTTGGGAATCAGCCCCGTCACATTCACCGCCGCCAGCACCACCACGACCATCGGCGCGATGGCGAGGATCGGCACGGTCTGCGAGGCGATGATCCAGGGCATCAGGCTGCGGTCGAGCGCCTTCACATGCACGATGCCGACGGCGATGAGGATGCCGAGGAGCGTCCCGAAGGCGAAGCCTGCAAGCGTCGAGGAAAGCGTGACCCAGGAATGGTAGACGAGGCTGCGGTTGCTCGTCACCTTCCGCAGGAAGGTGTTTTCGAAGACGTTCTGCGCCACCTGGTGCGGCGCCGGCACGACCGGTTTCGGCTGTGACAGCGTCTTGCCGAGGAATTCCATCGTCGTCGAGGTCACGCCGCCACGCCGGTCGAGATCGCGCTGGAAAGGCGCGTTCATCCAGATCGCCGCGGCGTACCAGAGGGCAATGATGACGGCGACGACGGCGAGGACGGGCAGGATGCGGGAGGAGAGGGTTTCATTCCTCATAGCTGTGCCCCGCCCGCAATCCCTCGCGCACCCGGTGGGCGATCGCCAGGAATTCCGGCGTTTCGCGAATTTCCAGCGGGCGTTCGCGGGGCAGGGTGGATTCGATCACGTCCGTCACCCGGCCGGGACGCGGCGACATGACGACGATCTTCGTCGAGAGGTAGACGGCCTCCGGGATCGAGTGCGTGACGAAACAGATGGTCTTCTGCGTCGCGGCCCACAGCTTGAGAAGCTGCGCGTTCAAGTGGTCGCGGACGATCTCGTCGAGCGCGCCGAAGGGTTCGTCCATCAGCAGCAGGTCGGCGTCGAAGGCGAGCGCCCGGGCGATCGAGGCACGCTGCTGCATCCCGCCGGAGAGTTGCCAGGGATATTTCTTGCCGAAGCCGGCGAGGTTGACGAGGTCGAGCGTGCGCGCGACCCGCTGTTTCTGCTCCTCGCGGGAGTGGCCCATGATCTCCAGCGGCAGCGCGATGTTCTTCTCTATCGTGCGCCAGGGGTAGAGCGCGGGAGCCTGGAAGACATAACCGTAGCAGCGTGACTTGCGCGCCTCCTCCGGTGTCATGCCGTTGATGGTGATCTCGCCTGCGGTGTTCTTCTCCAGATCGGCGATGACCCTGAGGAAGGTGGTCTTGCCGCAGCCGGAGGGTCCGATGAAGGAAACGAAGTCGGCCTTCGCCACCTCCAGTTCGACATCCGACAGGGCATGGACGGGGCCGTCGCCGGTTTGGAAGGTGAGGCCGAGCTTTCTGGCCGAGACGACGGAGGAGGAGAGATTCATGGGATCCGGCCAGTCATGAGTTCCGTGGATGCGAAAAGCCCGATGCGTGGTATGATCGCAGGCGAGAGGGCGCCAGGCGGTGCCGGCTGCCGGTCAAGGGAGGAAGCCCATGGACGCATCATCGAAGCCCACCTGCCGAATCGTGAAGCCCGGCTCCACCTATGACGGCAAGCAGGGACTCAGCTATTTCGAAGGTATCGCGGCGGAGACCGTCGGGTCGCAGGGCATCTGCATGCACCTCCTGACCATACCCCCCGGCGCCCGCGCCAAGGCGCACCTGCACCAGAGCCACGAGACGGCGATCTACATGCTCTCCGGCTCGGCCCACACCTGGTACGGCGACCGGCTGGAGCACCATGTCGTCGTCCATGCCGGCGAGCTGTTCTACATCCCCGCCGGCGTGCCGCACCTGCCGGCCAATCTCTCCAACACGCCCTGCACGGCGATCATCGCGCGGACGGATCCCAGCGAGCAGGAGAGCGTCGTGCTCCTGCCGGAACTGGACGCGCTGGTGGAGATCTAGCGGCATATATTCGCTCACACCCCGCTCGCCGGAATGCCCGACCGCTCCACCTTGCGCGGAGCGGTCAGTTCCTTCCAGGTCGAGAGCGCCTTGTTGACCGCCTGGAACGGCTCGCGCTTGACGAACTTGCCGTGGCCTTCCTCGGTCCTGACGGTGTTTTCCTCGATGGCCACCACGCCGCGCGTCAGCGTGTAGCGCGGCAGGCCGGTCACATGCTTGCCTTCGAAGACGTTGTAGTCGATCGCCGACTGCTGGCTTTTGGCGGAGATCGTCTTCGACCGCTTCGGGGCCCAGACGACGATGTCGGCATCGGCGCCGACGAGGATGGCGCCTTTCCGGGGATAGACGGTGAGGATCTTGGCGATGTTCGTGGAGGTCACGGCCACGAATTCGTTCATGGTGATGCGGCCGGTGGCGACGCCATGGGTCCACAGCATCGGCATGCGATCCTCCAGTCCGCCGGTGCCGTTCGGGATCTTGCGGAAATCGCCGGCGCCGGTGCGCTTCTGGTCGGTGGTGAAGGCACAGTGGTCGGTCGCCACCACCTGCAGCGAGCCGGAGGCGAGGCCGGCCCAGAGGCTGTCCTGATGCTGCCTGTTGCGGAAGGGCGGGCTCATGACGCGGCGGGCGGCATGGTCCCAGTCCTTGTCGAAATACTCGCTCTCGTCGAGCGTCAGGTGCTGGATCAGCGGCTCGCCATAGACGCGCATGCCGTTCTGGCGCGCCCGGCGGATCGCCTCGTGCGACTGCTCGCAGGAGGTGTGGACGACGTAGAGAGGGACGCCCGCCATGTCTGCGATGATGATGGCGCGGTTCGTCGCTTCGCCCTCGACGGACGGAGGCCGCGAATAGGCGTGCCCCTCGGGCCCGTCATTGCCCTCGTCCATCAGCTTCTGCTGCATGGCGGCCACCACGTCGCCGTTCTCCGCATGGACGAGGGGAAGGGCGCCCAGTTCGGCGCAGCGCTGGAAGGAGGCGAACATCTCGTCGTCGTTCACCATCAGCGCGCCCTTGTAGGCCATGAAATGCTTGAAGGTGTTGATGCCGTGGTTCAGCACGACCGCCTTCATCTCGTTGAAGACCTGCTCGCCCCACCAGGTGACCGACATGTGGAAGGAATAGTCGCAATTGGCCCGGGTCGACTTGTTGTCCCAGCGCTTCAGCGCGTCGAGCAGCGACTGGCCGGGCTCGGGCAGGCAGAAGTCCACCACCATGGTGGTGCCGCCGGCAAGGGCCGCGCGCGTGCCGCTCTCGAAATCGTCGGCGGAATAGGTGCCCATGAACGGCATTTCGAGGTGGACATGCGGGTCGATTCCGCCGGGCATCACATAGCAGCCGGTGGCGTCCAGCACCTGGTCGCCGGACAGGCTGGGGCCGATCTCGACGATCCTGCCGCCCTCGACCTTGACGTCAGCCCTGTAGGTCAGGTCGGCGGTGACGACGGTTCCGCCCTTGATCACTGTGCTCATGGTCCCGTTCCCTCTGTTTTTTTGTAAGGGACCACCGGCCGCATGCGGGCCGGAGGCCCGATGCCTAATGTCGTAATCGTCGTCTGGCGTGGTTGTCTTCTCGCTCAAGCCTCGACGAGGTCGAGGCGCCTTTCGATGCGGCTGAGCCGTTCGTCGACACGATCAAGACGATTGGAGAGGCTGGCATACTGAGCTGTGATCCCGCCAACCTGATACTCAAGAAGGCCAAGCCGCTCCTTGGTCTCGAGATGGTACTGGGTATGCAGCGCGAGCACGTCCTGGATGCGCTTGAGCGTTTCGAAGATAAGCTCGTTCGAGACCTTGTCGGACATCGCGTCATCCTTTCACAAGGCGAATATAGTTTACCGCTGCTCATTCGACAATCTCCGCGGTTTCCAGCACGGCATGGAACAGCACATCCGCGCCGGCGCTTGCCCAGTCCTTGGAGATGTCCTCCGCCTCGTTGTGCGAGAGCCCGCCGACGCAGGGGCACATGATCATCGTGGCGGGCGCCACCTTGGCGGCCCAGCAGGCATCGTGGCCGGCGCCGGAGATGATGTTCATGTGGCTGTAGCCGAGCTTTTCCGCTGCGTCGCGCACGCGGCCGACGAGTATCGGATCGAAGGTTATCGGATCGAAGTGGCCGACGGCCTCGACGGAACAGCCGACGCCGAGGGCGTCGCAGATTTCCGCCGCCCGGCTCTCGATCGTCGTGCGCATGCGGTCGAGCTTCTCCTGGCTCGGCGTGCGGATATCGACGGTGAAGACCACCTTGCCCGGCAGGACGTTGCGGGAGTTCGGCGAGAAGAACACCTGCCCGATGCCGCCGACGGCGCCCGGCTGCTCGCTCATCGCGACCTCCTGCACCATCTCGAAGATGCGGCTCATGGCAAGGCCGGCGTTGACGCGCATGTCCATCGGCGTCGAGCCGGTATGCGCTTCCCTGCCGGTCAGCGTGAACTCCAGCCACCAGAGCCCCTGACAGTGGGTCACGACGCCGATCTGCTTGTCCTCCGCCTCGAGGATCGGGCCCTGTTCGATGTGATACTCGAAATAGGCGTGCATCCTGCGGGCGCCGACCTCTTCCTCGCCCACCCAGCCGATCCGCTGCAACTCATCGCCGAAGGACTTTCCCTCCGGGTCCTTGCGGGCGTAGGCGTAGTCGAGGCCGTGGACGCCGGCGAAGACGCCGGAGGCGAGCATGGCGGGCGCGAAGCGGGCGCCTTCCTCGTTCGTCCAGTTGGTGACGACGATCGGATGCTTCGTCCCGATGCCGAGGTCGTTCAGCGTGCGGACGACCTCCAGGCCCGACAGCACGCCGAGCACGCCGTCATACTTGCCGCCGGTCGGCTGGGTGTCGAGGTGGCTGCCGACATAGACAGGCAGCGCTTCGGGGTCGGTGCCCTCGCGGCGGGCGAACATCGTACCCATCTGGTCGAGGCCCATCTCCAGACCCGCCGCCTCTCACCAGCGCTTGAACAGATGGCGGCCCTCGCCGTCCTCGTCGGTCAGGGTCTGGCGATTGTAGCCGCCAGCGATGCCCGGGCCGATCTTCGCCATTTCCATCAGCGAATCCC
>JAEWKX010000174.1 GCA_023393575.1 Pseudomonadota bacterium | reverse complement strand
AACCAGGATCGGGGAGGCGAGGTTGAGCAGAACGTGCCTGGTAAGGATCTGCCAGGTGGGCAGGCCCATGGCGACGGCTGCCTCGATATAGGGCAGTTCGCGCAGAACCAGTGTCGAACCCCGGACGATGCGGGCAAGACGCGGCGCATAGGTTATGCCGAGCGCCAAGATGACGGTCGACAGGGACGGACCGAGTGCTGCGACCAGCGCGATGGCAAGCAGTATGTCGGGAAACGACATCATCGCATCGAGCAGGCGCGAGATCGGTGCATCGAGGCTTCGGAAGAAGCCGGCGGCTACGCCGAGGATGACTCCGAGCAACGTCGAGATGATGACGACGCCAAGGCTGACGAGTAGGGAGATTCGTCCGGCAAAGATCGCGCGGGAAAAGATGTCGCGGCCGAATTCGTCGGTACCGAAGAAGTTTACCATCGACGGCGGCTTCAGCTTGTTGACGATCGAGAGCTTGTTCGGCGCATAGGGCGCGACCCACGGCGCAAGAAGTGCGGCCAGCACGACCAATACAAGGATGATTGCGCCGAACAGGATCGCACGATTGCCGAACAGGCGGCGAAGGCCTGACGCGAACGGCATGGAAACGGAGGCCATGGTGGTCATTGCCGCACCCGCGGATCGACGAGAATATAAAGCATGTCCACGATGAAGTTGATGAGCACATAGATGGCGGCGACAACGAGTAGCGCGCCCTGGATGACCGGGTAATCGCGTCGAAGCACCGCGGAGACGACGAGATTGCCGACACCGGGAAGGCCGAAGACCGTCTCCGTCACCACCGCACCGGCGACCAGCATGGCGATCGACAGGCCGATGACGGTAATGATCGGGATCAAGGCGTTCTTCAGCGCGTGTTTCAGGATGACGCGACCCTCGCCGGCTCCCTTGGCGCGGGCGGTGCGAACATAGTCGTCTCCGAGAACATCCAGCATGGCGGCGCGGGTGAAGCGGGTGATCAGCGCCGAATTGACGATGCCGAGAGCTACTGCGGGCAGCACAAGGTGGTGCAGACGCTCGAGGAATGATGTGCCGGGACCACCGTAACCGGAGGCCGGAAACCAGCCTTGTCCGACGGCGAAGACCTGTATCAGGATCAGGCCGAGCCAGAAGCTCGGCACGCTGGCGGCCACCATGGTGAGTGTCACGACGATCTGGTCGAAGATCGTGCCGCGCTTGACGGCTGAGAGAATCCCCACCGGCAGAGCGATCGCGACCGCGATCAGGATCGAGAAAAGGGTGAGGAAGAAGGTCGGCTCGGCACGCGTGGCAAGCGCCGTCGTGACCGGCTGGTTGAGGAAGATCGATTGGCCGAGGTCGCCCTGCAATATGCCCAGGACGAACTGGCCGTACTGCATGAGGAGCGGCGCATCGAGCCCCAGGCGGGTACGCAGTTGCGCTATATCCTCCGGGGTCGCATCCGACCCCAGCATGACAGCGGCAGGATCGCCAGGCGTTACGCGAACGATGATGAAGACCACCGTCACGACAAGGGCTAGCACGATGGCCATTCCCCCCAGCCGCTTTATGAGTGCCTGAGCGATCCTTGCCATAAGCCAGTCCTTACTTCTTCGGGCTCACGTTCCAAAAATGCGGCCAGTAGGTGGGCTCATAGCCCTCGACACCATTGGCAAGACCGGAAACGGCATTGAAATTTCCGACCTTGTAGAGCGGCGCATCATCATAGATGACCGTCTGGATACCCTCCCAGGCCGCCTTCTTGGCTTCGTCGGTCGTTGCGTCCATGTAGGCGGCAACCGCCTTCGCCTTCTGGTCGGAAACATACCAGCCCGGATAGGTATCGGTAATCGTGTTGATCGTCGTCGGATCGCCGGGGAAATTGGAATGGGTGATGAAGATGTCCCATTCCTTGGGATCGGCGCGGCGAGTGGTCAGGGTCGCCCAGTCCACCACCTGCAGATCGACCTTGAAGCCTGCGGCTTCCAGATAGGCCTTGGCGACTTCGCCGATCTTGTAGTGGAATTCGTACTGGCGGCTGGTCATCAGGCGCAGTGGGGTGCCGTCATAGCCTCCCGCCTCCAGAAGCTTGGCTGCGGCTTCGGGATCGCCTTCACCATAACGCTCGACACCAGCTTCGGTGTGCCAGAAGGAACCTTCCGGGAAGATCGAGGCATCGACGCTGAAGAAGCGGTAGTCGGAGAAGGCGGCCAGCATCATGTCGTTCGGGTTAAGTGCGGCCTGAACCGCCTGGCGCAGTTCCTTCTTAACAAGCAGGCCTTCCTTCATGTTCATGTTCATCGAGGCCCAGCCTGCATCCTTGAATATGACGGGCTTGGCGTTGCCGCTACTCTCGACGCGCTCATAGGCGCTGACGGGCAGCGAGTCGGCATAATCGAACTGTCCGGAAATCAGGCCCTCGACGCGGGTATTGGCATCGGGAACCGGAACGAAGCGGATTTCCCCGGCAATCGCCTCACGCTTGCCGGCATAGTTGCTGATCTCGCCTTCGGGGGATTTGTAGTCGTCGAACCTGACGAGTTGGATGTACTGGTCGGGCTTGCGCTCCTTCAGGGCGTAAGGCCCGGTGCCGACGAACTCGGTCAGAGTGTCTGCGATCTTTTCGGATGGCAGAATCACGGACGCCTGCGACAGCGTGGCGAGCAGCGGTGCATAACGCGACTTCAGCTTGATGACGACGGCGTGGTCGCCGTCTTCGGTCAGGCTCTCGACGATGTCGGCAACCTGCTTGCCCTTGGAGTTGATCTCCATCCAGCGCTTCAGCGAGGCCGTTACATCCTTGGCATCAAGGTCGCTGCCGTCATGGAACTTGACACCTTCACGGAGCGGGATGCGGTAGGTCAGGCCGTCTTCGGAAAGGGTCGGCATGTCGGCGGCGAGCAGCGGCACGGATTTCCACTGGGCGTCATAGGTGTAGAGCGTTTCGAAAATGTGCTGGTCGATGGTCAGCACGATGTCGGTCGGCGTCTGCATGACGTCGAGCGTCGGCGGCTCGCCGATCGTCGCGACCGTCAGCACGCCCTCATTTGTTTGGGCGCCCGCCTGGGCCAGCGCCAGGCTGCTTGTGCCGGCAAGCGCTGCCAGCGTCATCAGAACGAATGCACTCTTTTTCATGGTCATCCCCTTCTTGTCTCGAGTGGTCAAACAATCCCGACCGGCTTTCCTTCCGGCCGGAAATTCAGGCATCGTCCAGCCCCAGCGGATCGGCTACGCGCGGCCAGAGCTGAAGGCTCGCCTTGCGGTAGGGCGTCGTTGCGGGGTCTGTCGGATAGGAGGTCGGCGCGGCGATATAGGCGATCTCGGAGGAGACCGGCTGAAAGCCCGCATAGAAATGGTTGGTAGACTTGATCAGCAGATATGATTTTGCCGAGAAGTCGACGCCTTGGTTGGAGAAGATGTCGGGCTCGTAGGTCTGGGTACGGCTGGTGATCAGCACGATATCGATATTGCTCCCTACCGGGCGGATCACGGCGGCGCTGCCGAGCGTTACCCGGCTGTTGCGAAAGCTCTGCCAGCCGGCGTCGAAGACCTTCTGCACGGTGACGCGCAGGTCCAGCGGATCGCCGCCTTCGGGGCTCGACTTGCCGCCGACACGCAGGGAAAGTTCCGCACCTTCCCCCGCTGCGTGGCAGAAGGTGACGGCGACCGGATCCCAAATTGTCCCGACGGCGAAATTGTCGATGCCGCGTTCCATCATCCGGCGGAGGATATGGGTCGCGTCACCGGCTACGCCTCCGCCTGGATTGTCCCATATGTCGGCTATGGTGACCGGCTTCTCCGGATGGGCTGCGCGGATCGCCACCGCATGATCGAGACCGGCCTCGGTATCGAACATCGGCATCGCCGTCGTCTTGCGCAGGCTGTAGAGCTCGCGACCGAGTTGAGCCGCCAGGGCATCACCCTTCGCCTTGTCGTCGTCTGTCACGACGACGATGCGCGTTCCCATGTCGGGCAGGTCGCCCGCCATGAAGCCGTGGATCACGGAAGCGGAAAGGATGCCATCCTTGCCTTCCAGGGCTTTCATGCGGTCCACGAACGAGCGCATGGGCTCGCGGCTCGTGGGGAAAATGGTGATCATCCGGCAATCGAAGGTGGAGAGGACCGGCTTGATCTCGCCGCGCAGGGTCCTCAGCGCCAGTTCCACGACGTGTTCGCCGCGTTGCTCAAAGTCGGTGTGG
>JAEWKX010000171.1 GCA_023393575.1 Pseudomonadota bacterium | reverse complement strand
GATACAGGCTGTGGTCTTTCCGCCTGGGCAATGGCCCCGAGCACCTGCCATCTGGCGCTGGTCAAGCCGAAAGGTGCAACCAGCCGGTCTCCCCAAACCAGGGTGAGGTTGTTTACCCGAAACAGCGTCAGGACAAGGTCGGTCAGGGCCTCGGCGCCCGCAGTTCTTTTATCGCCTGTCATGGTTTTCGTGATGCCATATTGACATCATGCTGTCAATTATTCTACTTCCCACTCGAGCATGTCATCATGATGTCATTCGGGGAGAGCCATTATGGTCAAGACCCTTCACCCGATCGCCGGCGCGGCTGCGCTGGTCACGATCATAACCTTTTGGATGGCGACGGTGCTTTCGGAGCTGTTCGCCTCGGAACCCATGGTCGTCGCGGTTAAAACCACCATCCCGTGGGGCTTTATCCTTCTTATCCCCCTGCTGGCTGCGGCGGGAGGATCGGGCTTTCTACTCGCCAGGGGACGGCGGGCGGGCCTTGTCGGCCTCAAGGCCAAGCGCATGCCCCTCATCGCGGGGAACGGTATCCTGATCCTGGTGCCAGCGGCGCTCTTCCTTGCATGCAAGGCGGAGCGCACCGACTTCGATGGCGTATTCTATGCAGTGCAAGGCATTGAATTGCTAGCAGGGGCCATAAACATCATGCTTCTTGCCCTGAATATGCGCGACGGGCTCAAGATGAGGAGAGGAAGGCTGCGGCGGCTGCCTGTGGGGTAGCCTTGTTTGTTCCTGCCTGCTTCTTGCCGCCCCGAGGAGGCGCCATGCCGGCTCATCCCGAGGGCACCACGAACAGCCCGCTACGCCACATTATGCACGGCGCTTGACTTCCCCGGTTGGCGAGGATAGCGAGCGGAAGTCGAAAAGATTCAGGCTGGTTTGGTTAGTCCAGCCCTCGCGCAAGCGGGAAAAGTCGCCAAAGGCGGACCCACGGCACCAACCTTCACAGGCGTGGTGCATGATGGGTTTATCTCCTGTCGTTCTCCACCCTCCACAAGAGAACGACATGAATTATAAGATTCTTCTGCTCGCACAATTCCTGATCAGTTTCATGATGGCCGCACTTATGTCCGGCATCATGTCGTTGATCGCGTTAGGTCCCACCGTTGAATGGCTGCACGGCTGGCCGCGGGAATTCATCACCGCCTGGCCGATCGCCTTCGTGCTCTCGCTTCTGACCAGCCGGATGGCATTTGCAATCGCACACCGGGTCCTCGGCAAGCAAACAGCATGACCGCCACGAGGAATGAGAATTTGAATACTTTCGCTCGCCCCGAGGAGACTGCCGCGCGTATCTCGCTTGACCAACTTCGGGGCGGGACGGACGCACTGGAGGGCTGAGGCCCGGCGCGTGGTCATTGGGATTCAGGCTCGCAGGGTCATCCACGAATAGCGCGGTTGCCTCCGCCCCCGCCACACGTCCTTGAACGAGGAAAAGTTGCCGATACCGGACGCGGCGGCGCTCAAGAAAGGCAGATCCCATGGAAGACGATGATATTTCCCTTGCCGAGACCCTCGGCGAGGCGGAGGAGCTTTCGCGCGTGATGGCGGATCTGGAGGCGCGGTCGCAGCGGTTCGGAACGGCCCTGACGGGTGCCTTGCGCTCTGCGACGATGGGCGGCAAGGGGCTGGAGGATGTGCTGCGGGGGCTGGGGAACCGGCTGGCCGACATCGCGCTTTCGGCGGCGCTGAAGCCCCTGGAAGGGGCGCTCGGCAATGCGATCGGCGGCTTCATGGGGTCCGTGGTGCCCTTCGCGGATGGCGGCGTCGTGCGAAGCCCGAGCTTCTTTCCCATGAACGGCGGGCCGACGGGCGGCGATGTCGGGCTGATGGGCGAGGCGGGAGCGGAGGCGATCCTGCCGCTCAGGCGCGGCCCCGACGGGGCGCTGGGCGTCGCGACGGGCGGCGGGTCGGGAATGCAGATCGTCTTCAACGTGACGGCCACCGACGCGGCGAGCTTCCGCAAGAGCGAGGGACAGATCGCCGCCATGCTGGCGAGGAGCGTCGGGCGCGGCAGCCGGGGCTTGTAGCAAGCACCCACCCACCCACGGCGCACGATCGCTGCCGGGAATGATGTGCTTACGCGCGGGGATCAGCAATGACGGCATTTCACGAAGTTCAGTTTCCGCTGCGGCTGGCGCTCGGCACGAGCGGCGGGCCGGTCAGGCGGACCGATATCGTCGGCCTGTCCAACGGGCGGGAGAACCGCAATGCGCGCTGGCGGGATTCCCGCCGCAGCTACGACGCCGGCTCCGGCATCCGCTCGATCGGCGACCTCTACGAGGTGCTGGAATTCTTCGAGGCGCGGCGCGGCGCTCTCTACGGCTTCCGCTTCCGCGACCCGCTGGACTGGATGTCCTGCGGTCCGGGGCAGACGCCGTCCGACATGGACCAGGTGCTCGGCACCGGCGACGGGACGACCCGGACCTTTCCGTTGGTGAAGACCTACGGCGACGCCGGCGGTGCATGGGTGAGGCGGATCGCAAAGCCCGCGGCGGGGAGCGTGATGGTCTCCGTCGACGGCGTGGCGGCGGATGTGCAGGCCTATGCGGTCGATGCGGTGACCGGGATCGTCAGCTTCGCGAGCGGCAACCTGCCGCCGGCCGGGACGATCGTCCGGGCGGGCTTTGCCTTCGACGTGCCGGTGCGCTTCGCCATCGACCGCATCGAGGTCAGCCTGGCGCATTTCGATGCGGGACGCATTCCTACCATTCCACTGACGGAGATCCTGCCATGAGGGCGATCCCGGCCGGCCTTGCCGGCCATCTGCAGGACGATGCGACCACCACCTGCCATTGCTGGCGGGTGACGCGGCGCGACGGCACCGTTCTGGGCTTTACCGACCACGACCATGACCTTGCCTTTGCCGGCACGACCTTTCTCGCCGCCAGCGGCTTTTCGGGCAGCGAGATCGAGGCGGAGGCGGGTCTGGCGGCGAGTGTCGACGAGGTGGCGGGGGGCTTTTCGAGCGAGGCGATCTCGGAGGAGGAACTGGCCGGCGGACGCTATGACGGCGCGCGCGTGGACCGCTTCCTCGTCAACTGGGAGAACCCGCAGGAGCACGTGCTGCTCGACGTCCGTGAGGTGGGCGAGGTGACGCGTGCCGGCGATGCGTTCCGGGCCGAGCTGCGCAGCATGGCGCACCGGCTGGCCCAGCCGCAGGGACGCGTCTACAACCGGCGCTGCGACGCCGAGTTCGGCGACGGCCGCTGCCGTGTGGACCTTGCGGCCTGGAGCGGCGCGGGAAGCATCATCGCCGTGCACGAACCGGGCCGGGTCACCGTGTCCGGCCTTGCCTCCTTCGCCGGCGGCTTCTTCCGGCTCGGCGTGATGACGCTGGCCGATGGACGGCGGCTGGACGTCGAGCGGCATGAAGCCAAGGGCGACGGCACGGCGGACCTGACCTTGTGGCTGCCGCCGGAAGAGCCTCCGGAGGCGGGGCAAGCCTTTTCCATCACTGCAGGTTGCGACAAGAGCTTCACGACCTGCCGGGGCCGCTTCGGCAACCAGTTGAACTTCCGTGGCTTTCCCCATGTGCCGGGCGCCGACTTCGCCTATTCCTATGCGGCCGGCGAGGGGCAGCACGACGGCGGAGCGCTGTTTCCATGAGCGGGCAGGGAGAGAGGATCGTCGCGCTGGCGGAGGGCTGGATCGGTACGCCCTATCGCCACCAGGGCGCGACCAGGGGCGTCGGCTGCGACTGTATCGGGCTCATCCGCGGCGTGTGGCGCGAGCTCTACGGCCGCGATCCCGGCCCGGTGCCGGCCTATGGACCGGACTGGGCCGAACGGAGCGGCGAGGAACGGCTAATCGCGGCAGCCTTGCGGCTGTTCGGTCCGGTCCTGCCGGCGACCGAGGCCGGGCCGGGGGACCTGCTGCTGTTCCGCTGGCGGCCGGACTGCGCGGCCAAGCATGCGGGCATCCTGGCAGGACCGGAGCATTTCATCCATGCCTATGAACAGGGCGCCGTGATCCGGTCGGCGCTGGTACCCTCGTGGAAGCGGCGGATCGCAGCGGTGCATCGGTTCGCCGAAGATTGCTGCTGATTGAAAATCAGGGACGACTGCCGTATATTTCAGGAGTGGTGAGCGAGGCGGTAACCTCGCCCACCGTTTTTGCTTACGAGACGAACGTAACCCGGACGGCTACAGACCAGCCCGTCCGGGTTTTTCGTATCATAAGCACGACGCCGTTCAGCATGAGCTTCATGGCATCCTCCTCGGTTGCAAGCAGGGCCTCTGCCAAGGTCGGTGTTGCCCATCGCCACCGACGCACCGGCTGGCTCGGTGCATTCTGCTTTTGCTCGCAACCTTTTACTTCATACCACACAGCCATTACGGGAGGCGAGTGGAATACTCGCCTCATGCGATAGGCGGATTGTTTCCATGGCCACTATTCTCTTCCAGGCGGCGGGCGCGGCGCTCGGCGGTGTGTTCGGTCCTGTCGGCGCGATGCTGGGGCGTGCGGTCGGCGGACTGGCCGGCAGCGTCGTCGACCGGGCGCTGATCAACGGCGGGCGGACCGTCTCCGGAGCACGGCTGGCGACGGCACGCATCCCCGGAGCCGACGAGGGGACGGCGATCAACCGGCTCTACGGCACGGCGCGCATCGGCGGCACGCTGATCTGGGCGACGCGCTTCGAGGAGGAGGTGACGCGCGAGCGTTCGGGCGGCAAGGCGAGCGGGCCGAAGGTGGAGAGCTTCCGCTACTTCGCGAACCTGGCCGTCGGGCTCTGCGAGGGCGAGATCGCCGGCATCCGGCGTGTCTGGGCAGACGGGCGGGAAGTCGACCTGACGGATATCGAGATGCGGGTCTATCGGGGCGAGGAGGACCAACTGCCCGACCCGCTGGTCGAGGCGAAGCAGGGAACGGGCAATGCGCCCGCCTATCGCGGCCTTGCCTATGTCGTCTTCGAGAGGCTGCCGCTCGACCAGTTCGGAAACCGCATCCCGCTGCTGCAGTTCGAGGTCCTGCGACCCGTCGGGCGGCTGGAGCGGCAGATCCGCGCCGTGACCGTCATTCCCGGCGCCACCGAGCACGGCTATGCGACCGTCCAGGTGATGGAGAAGACGGGCGAGGGCAGCGCCCGGATCATGAACCGGCACACGCTGACGGCCGTTACCGACTGGCAGGCCTCGATCGACGAGCTGACGGCGCTGTGCCCGAACCTTCAGCGCGTGGCGCTGGTCGTCACCTGGTTCGGGACGGACCTGAGAGCCGGCCAGTGCCGGATCGTGCCGGGCGTCGAGGTGCCACATCGGGAGGATGAGAATTCACCATGGTCTGTGGCGGGGCTGGCGCGGGCGGATGCCCATGTGGTCAGCCGTCACGAGGGCGGGCCGGCCTATGGCGGCACGCCGAGCGATGCGAGCGTGCGCCAGGCGATCGCGGACCTGAAGGCGCGGGGCCTCCAGGTCTATCTCTACCCCTTCCTGATGATGGATATCACGCCGGGCAACGGGCTGGCCGATCCCCATGGCGGCACCGAACAGCCCGCCTATCCCTGGCGCGGCCGCATCACCTGCCATCCGGCGCCAGGTCGGCCGGGAACGGCGGACAGGACGCCGGAAGCACGGGCACAGGTTGCCGCCTTCGCCGCGGGAGCGGAGGGCTACCGGCGAATGGTGCTGCACTATGCGGGCCTGGCGGCCGAAGCGGGCGGCGTCGACGGCTTCCTCGTCGGCTCGGAACTGCGGGGGCTGACCCGGGTGAGAGACGAGGCGGACGGCTTTCCGTTCGTGGGGGAACTGGTGCAACTGGCGGCGGCCGTGCGGGCTGTTCTGGGGCCGCAGACGAAGATCACCTACGGCGCCGACTGGAGCGAATATTTCGGCTGCCATCCGCAGGACGGCTCGGGCGACGTCTTCTTCCATCTCGATCCGCTCTGGGCGTCGCCGGCGATCGATGCCGTGGGCATCGACAACTACATGCCGCTTTCCGACTGGCGCGACGGGGACCTGAGCTCCGCCAACCCCGATAGCTTCCGGACAGCGGAAGACGTTGCGGCCATGCGCGGGCAAACAGAGGCCGGCGAGGGCTTCGACTGGTACTATGCCAGCGAGGCGGACCGGCGCGACCGCGTGCGCACGGCGATCACCGACGGGGCTGCCGGAAAGCCATGGGTCTATCGCTACAAGGATATCGCCGCCTGGTGGGCGAACCGCCACTTCAACCGCGCCGGCGGGATGGAGGTGGCGCAGCCGACGGC
>JAEWKX010000163.1 GCA_023393575.1 Pseudomonadota bacterium | reverse complement strand
CTGGGCGTGGACTTCGCGGGCGAAACCGCGCGCTACGACCTGATCCGCCGGATACGCGACACGACCGGCTGCGGCATTCTGCTGATCTCCCACGATCTCCACATGGTGATGGCGGGAACCGACACCGTCATCTGCCTCAACGGTCATGTCTGCTGCCGTGGCACGCCGGAGACGGTTAGCCGCAGCGAAGACTACCGGCGCCTCTTCGGTGGTGCCGCGCGGGGCCTTGCCGTCTACAGCCACCGCCACGACCATACGCATCTGCCGGATGGGCGCGTGCTGCACGGCGACGGCACGATCACCGACTATTGCCATCCCGATGACGGACATCACGATGCCCACGGCGCCGATCATCATGACTGCCACCACCATGACGATCATACCCACCATGGCCATGATCATCACCACGACGACGCGGAGCGGGGTGGGGAGGCGGCGCGTCATGCTTGACGACTTCTTCGTCCGGGCGCTTCTGGCCGGCATCGGCGTCGCCATCACCACCGGTCCGCTCGGCTGCTTCGTCGTCTGGCGGCGGATGGCCTATTTCGGCGATACGATGGCCCATTCGGCGCTGCTCGGAGTGGCGCTCTCGCTGCTCCTCCAGTTGAACCTTCTCCTCAGCGTCTTCGCGGTCGCGGTTGTGGTCTCGCTGTTGCTCCTCTTCCTGCAGCGGCGCCAGGCGCTGTCGGCCGATGCGCTGCTCGGCATCCTGTCGCATTCGACGCTCGCGATCGGCCTCGTGCTGGTCGCCTTCATGAGTTGGGTCAGGATCGACCTGATGGCCTTCCTGTTCGGCGACATCCTTGCCGTGACGCCGGCCGATATCGCACTGATCTGGGGCGGCGGGCTGGCGGTTCTTGCGGCCGTGATCTGGCTCTGGCGGCCGCTCGTTGCCTCCACCGTCAGCGAGGACGTCGCCGAGGCGGAGGGCCTGAGGCCGGAACGGGCGCGGCTCGTCTTCATGCTGCTGATGGCGCTCGTCATCGCCATCGCCATGAAGATCGTCGGTATCATGCTGATCACCGCGCTCCTGATCATTCCCGCGGCAACCGCGCGGCGATTTTCGGGGAGTCCCGAGAAAATGGCGCTGTTCGCGTCATTGGTCGGGGCGCTGGCGGTTGTCGGAGGGCTGTTCGGATCCCTACATTACGATACGCCGTCCGGGCCGTCGATCGTCGTTGCCGCGCTGCTGCTCTTTATCCTGAGCCTGTTGCCGGCGGTTGGAAAAGGTCGCCACGGAACTGCGGTGAACAAGGCAGTACGCCCATGATCGGAACGACGATCCCCACTAAAACCGCGCCGGCCCTGACCCGTAACCAGTCGCTGGTCTTCGATGTGCTGACGAAGTCGGACGGGCCACTCAGCGCCTATACCATCCTCGACCGGCTGCGCGGCGACGGCTTCCGCGCGCCGCTGCAGGTCTATCGCGCCCTCGACAAGCTGCTCGAGCACGGCATGGTGCACCGGCTGGAAAGCCTCAACGCCTTCGTCGCCTGTGCTCATCCGCAAAATGCATGCTGTGCCGGCCACGGGCATGGCACGGTCGCGTTCGCCATCTGCGAGAGTTGCGGCCATGTGGCCGAGTTTCACGACCACGAGGTCGACTACCGGCTGGAGGATTGGGCCCGGCACCGCAAGTTCAAGCCCGCCAAGACGACCATCGAGATCCGCGGTCTCTGCGAAGCCTGCGCCGCATGACATGACCCTCCTGCGGAGCCCGCGTGCGGGGTGCTGCGGCGACCGTGTACCGGGGATTTTAATAGCGCTTGCTTTCACCGCCCCAAAGGCGCAGGGTTGATCGTCGGCAGCCGGTTTCAAGGGCGCTGCTGCTTCGGGGCTGAAGACCCCGGCCCCAACGAAAGGAGGACGTCATGTCTTCCGACCTCCACCGCCACATCCTCTCCCGCAATCTCGCCGGTATCTGCGATTTCGGTTATCGCGAGAACGTCGCGCTCGCCGCGCCGGACCGTATCCGGCTGCAAAAGGCCGGGTACGTCTGCAAAGACGACGCGCTCCCATCCGGAGCGACCGTCGTCTCGTCCCCGGCAATCGCGAAAGGCCTGCAAACGAGTTCCGGAAGGCCGGTCCACGTACCGCTCTGATCCTGTGTCCGCTTCCGGCGACTGTGCGGACAGCCCCAACGCCTGGCGGCGCCGACAACCATCCGATCAATATCGATCCCAGGAGAACCTCATGGCAAAGGGCCAGGTAAGAAGCAACAAAGAGATCAGAAAACCGAAGAAGGACAAGACGGCTGTGGCCGCCGCCGCCCCTCAGGGTGCGCAGGTCAAGTTCGCGGCCGCCACCGATGCGGCCCGCAAGAAATAGCGACGAAGGGCGAGGGCGCTGCCGGCTGTGGCTTGCCAGCTCCTCGCGACCGCGTCCGTCCCTTGGATGGAAGGAAACGGATCGCCACCTTTGGGTTGCGGTTTGAACGCCGCGACTATCCGCCGCCGCGGGTCCCTATGATGACGCCTGTCCGCTTATCCGCCGGCTCGGCTGGCGGATCTTCTGCGGTCCAAGGTGTGGATGGAGTGTTCGAAACCGGAGTTTCCGTGGTTGTCACCAGCGCGAGATGTCGTCCTGCAACCGCCTCCGCGGACGTAGCTACAGGTGGCATTCGGGCTATTTGCAAAACAGGAAGTTGACATCCGGCATGGCCTCGTCTATCTGGAAGATATCGATGCTTTGTTTGCCGATATTTGTTTTTGCTGCGCTTCGCGCGTTTCTGAACGAACTTCCCTCTCTCAAAAGTCGAAACCCCGTTGGGCCATCGCCCTGCGGTAATCACCGTTGCTAAGAAAGGGTTCTTCATGGCCACCGGCACAGTAAAATGGTTCAATTCTACAAAGGGATTCGGCTTCATTCAGCCGGATGACGGCAGTGCGGATGTGTTCGTTCACATCTCCGCCGTCGAACGCGCCGGCATGGGCTCGATCGTCGAAGGCCAGAAGCTCGGCTTCGAGCTGGAGCGCGACAACAAGTCGGGCAAGATGTCCGCAGGCCAGCTTCGCGCTGCCTGACGCTTTTCGCCGCCAATGACCACGGATGTACTG
>JAEWKX010000280.1 GCA_023393575.1 Pseudomonadota bacterium | reverse complement strand
CCCGCGAGATCATCAGCAGTGCATTGAATGTCCGGATCAACTGGTCGGATTCACCTATGATGCCCTCGAGCGCCGCGCGACGACTTTCGGGGGACTCGTCCGCCAGCGCATCGGCCGCCTTGTTGCGCAGCCTCGTCAGCGGCGTCTTCAGGTCGTGGGGGGTGTTGTCGGAGACCTGTCGCAGGCCCTCGTTCAGCTTTTCGATACGACCCAGCATGGCGTTCAGCGATTCCGAAAGGCGATCGAACTCGTCGCCAGAGCGGCCGACCGGCAGGCGCTGCGAAAGGTCGCCTGCCATGATCTTCTGGCTCGCCGCCGACATCCGGTCGATGCGCTTCAGCGCATTGCGCCCGATGCCGAACCAGATGAACAGCGCGCCCACGCCCATGATCGTCAGCGCCACCATCAGCGCGCGGCGGACGATGCCGCGGAACCGACCCGGCTCTCCCAGGTCACGGCCGATCATCACCCGCAATCCGTTCTCCATGAACAGCACGTTCGCGATCGCCATGTGCCGCCGGGCCGGGCCGCTTTCCGCATAGGGCTCGTAGGTGAAGGGAAAGCGGGTCCAGCCCTCGTCGTCCAGGACGCCCGGCTGGACGGAGGCCACGTTGCCGGCCAGGATCTCACCCGTCGGCCCCGCGACGACGTAGAGATTGGCGCCCGGCTGGCGCGCCCGGCGTTCCATGAGGCGCAGCATGGCGTTGATGCCGCCGCGCTCGTAGGCGCGCTGCATGTCGCCCACTTCCTCCACGAGGTTCTCGCGGGTCTGCTGCACCAGGATGCGCTCCGACATCGCCGTCACGTAGAAGACGAGGAAAGCGGCACATATCGCGAAAAGCAGGATGTAGAGCGCCGACAGCCGGACCGCCATCGAACGGAACATCAGGCGAAGCCGGGTCAGCACGCGCTCAGGCCTCGTCCTTGATCATGTAGCCCGCGCCCCGGATCGTCTTGAGGAGCGGCTTGTCGAAGTCCTTCTCGATCTTCGAGCGCAGCCGCGAGACGTGGACGTCGATGACGTTCGTCTGCGGGTCGAAATGGTAGTCCCAGACGTGTTCCAGCAGCATGGTGCGCGTCACCACCTGGCCGGCGTTCTTCATCAGGTATTCGAGCAGCCGGAACTCGCGCGGCTGCAGGAGGATTTCCTTGCCCGCCCGCTTCACCTCGTGGGACAGCCGGTCGAGTTCGAGGTCGCCGACACGGTAGGCCATGTCCTGCTCCGGCCTGCCCTTGCGGCGCCCCAGCACCTCGACGCGGGCCAGCAGTTCGGAAAAGGCATAGGGCTTCGGCAGGTAGTCGTCGCCGCCGGCACGCAGGCCCGTGACGCGGTCGTCCACCTGGCCCAGCGCCGAAAGGATGAGGACGGGGGGCTCGATGCCGCGATTGCGCAGTTCGCTGATGACGGAAAGCCCGTCGCGCCGGGGAAGCATCCGGTCGATCACCATGACGTCGTAGCTGTTCTCTGTCCCCATGAAGAGCCCGCTTTCGCCGTCGCTTGCATGGTCGGCCACGATACCGGCCTCGCGGAACGCCTTCGTCATGTAGGCGGCCGCCTCGAGATCGTCTTCAATCACCAGAATCTTCATGTGAGGCACAATAGCGTCAGCGGCTTCCCTTGTGCCACCGGATTCGACCGGATCGGGCCGGTTCGACGTCTTCATCGGTCGCTCCTTGCGATAGTCCCTGAAATGCTTCCGGGCGCGTCCTTGCGGAAAGGGCGCCGGCCTGGCTGGCGGCGCCCTTGCAACAAGCGGGTTGGACTGCGGTCAGCCTTCGTTGATCGGCAGGGCCATGAACCGGCTGCCGCGGTCGGATTCGACCTGGAACAGCGCCCGGGTCCGGCCATCCTTGCGGGCCTGCTCTATCGCCGCGTCGATGTCGCTGGCCTTTTCGACGGCCTTGTTGTTGACCGAGACGATCTTCTCGCCGGCCCTGAGCCCACGTGCCGCAGCCTCCGAGTCCGGATCGACCTCGACGACGGAGAGGCCGGAGCCATCCTCGGCCGGCGTCACCGTGATGCCCAGGCTCGCAAGAGCCTGCTCGGTGGACGGAGCCGGTGTTTCCGGCTCTTCCGTATCCGCGCTGGCGGCATCCTCGCTGGCGAGGTTGCCCAGCGTCACCTCGAGGTTCTGCGCCTTGCCGTCACGCCAGACCGAGACCTCGACCTTGGTGTTCGGGCCCATGGCCGCGACCTTGCGGGCGAGATCGCGTGCATCCTTGACCGGATCGCCGTTCAGAGCCGTGATGACGTCGCCTTCCTTGATGCCGGCCTTCTGGCCCGGCGAGCCTTCCTGCGGAGCGACGACGAGCGCGCCCTGCGGCTCCGACAGGCCGAGCGATTCGGCAATGTCCTTGTTGACCGGCTGGATCTGCACGCCGAGCCAGCCACGCTCCACCTTGCCGTCCTTCATCAGTTCCGTCACCACGTCGCGGGCCACGGATGCCGGGATGGCGAACGCGATACCGACATTGCCGCCGGACGGCGAGAAGATGGCGGTGTTGATGCCGATCACCTCGCCTTCGAGGTTGAAGGCAGGCCCGCCGGAATTGCCGCGGTTCACGGCGGCGTCGATCTGGATATAGTCGTCATAGGGGCCGGAGCCGATAT
>JAEWKX010000095.1 GCA_023393575.1 Pseudomonadota bacterium | reverse complement strand
GGCTGGGGGCGAGCGGCAGCAGGACGCGCAGCAACAGGGGCGGCGGCCGGCGCGGGGGCGGGCGCCTCTTCGGCCGGTTCGGGTGCCGGGGCCGGCTCGGCAGCCCGGCGGGCGGCCTCGGCGGCTTCCTCGGCCTTGCGACGTTCTTCTTCAGCCCTGCGGCGAGCCTCGTCCTCGGCGCGCTGCTTGGCCTCGACCACCTCGCGGGCCTGCGCTTCCATGAGAGCCCGGCGACGCGCCTCCATCTCGCCTGCGGACAGGTCGTGCAGAACCGCACCGCGCGGCCGATCCGGCTGGCGAGACTGCGGGGCGGGAGCGGCAGGGCGCCGGGCCTGGGGCTGATGAACGCGCGGAGCCGGCGCCTGCGGCTGATGCGGAGCCGGGGCGGCGGGCTCGGGAGCGCGTGTCGCGGCTGGAGCCGGTGCCGTGAATGCCGGCTTGTCATCCTCGGGACGGATCGGACGGCGCTTGCGGGTCTCGACCACGACCGCCTTGGTGCGGCCACGGCCCATGTCCTGGCGCACTGTGCCCTGGCTCACTCCCGAAGGCTTCAAGGTGAGGGTCTTCTTAACCCCGAGCGTCTTGTCGTCTTTGTTGTCGGTCATTCCGTTCCTGTTCCTTCAAACGAGGACGGATGGCGTACATCAGACCTCGTCTATCAATGCATGTCTCTCGGTGCGGCGGCCGGCTCCTGCCGGTGACCGCGTCATGTATTTGGCCGGCTGGCGCCGCCAACTGCTCCCGATTGACCGGCACTGCGGTACTTTTCGAGCATGGTTGCGCGCTTCACTACACCTTCACCCGCCTGTCCGGCAAGCGCCGCGGCATGGATAAAAGCATTCTGGCCTAACAGTTCGTCCATTTCCGCGCTCGTGAAGAACGAAAAGGACGGTATGTCGTCTTCGGCATCGGTGCCGAGCCTCCAGGCCTTTTTCGCCTGGTCGATCTTCCTGACCCCGTCCGCGGCTGCGTCGGTCGCGTGGAGCACCCCTACTGCGGCACCCGAACGGACGGCTGCGTCCACCTTCATTGCACCGGTCACGAACTGGCCCGCCTTGCGCGCCATGTTCATCATCCCGACGAGGTCGGCGGCCAACAGCCGGTCCACAAGTGCCCCGAGCTCCGGGTCTGCCTTGACGTCCCGCCTGAGGGCGCGTGCGAAGAGCTTCCGCTGGACCGCGCGATCCACGAGCGCGCGTTCCGGCCTCACCCAGCATCCCCGGCCGGGGAGCTGCCGTTTGAGATCCGGGACGACGTTTCCGTCAGGCCCGGCGACAAACCGCAGCAACGTGCCCGGCTCGGCAGTCTCGCGCGTGACGATGCATGTGCGGTCGTTCACCACCAGCTCCGCATCATCATCCGCATCCTGCCTGGCGCCTTCGGGCATCATTCTTCGGCGACGGCTTCCGCCTCCTCGCCTTCCTCAGCCTGTTCGGCAGCCAGATCCTCTTCGGTGATCCAGCCGGCGAGCAGGCGGGCCTGGACGACCATGTTCTCCGCCTCGGCGCGCGAGACGTCGAACTTCGAGAACAGGCCTTCGAACTTCTTCGTCTCGCCGTCCTTGCGTTCGCTCCAGCCGACGAGATCGTCGGCGGCGCAACCTGCGAAGTCCTCGACAGTCTTGATGCCATCCTCGCCGAGAGCGACCAGCATCTGGCCGTTCAGGCCGTCGATCTGGCGCAGCTCGTCCTGAACGCCGAGCTCCTTGCGCTTGGCGTCCATCTCGGCCTCGATCTTCTCCAGGTGTTCGCGGGCCCGCGTCTGGATTTCCTGCGCGGTGTCCTCATCGAAACCTTCGATGGAGGAGATTTCTTCCACGTCCACGTAGGCCAGTTCCTCGACGGCAGCGAAGCCTTCCGAGGCCAGAACCTGGCCGACCATCTCATCGACGTCGAGGGCATCCATGAAGAGCTGGGTGCGCTCGTTGAATTCCTTCTGGCGGCGTTCGGATTCTTCCTGCTCCGTCAGGATGTCGATGTCCCATCCGGTAAGTTGCGACGCGAGGCGCACGTTCTGTCCGCGGCGGCCGATGGCGAGCGAAAGCTGTTCGTCCGGAACCACCACTTCGATGCGCTCCGCATCTTCGTCGAGGACGACCTTGGCCACCTCGGCCGGTTGCAGCGCGTTGACGATGAACGAGGCCGGGTCGTTCGACCACGGGATGATGTCGATCTTCTCGCCCTGCAGTTCTCCGACCACCGCCTGAACACGCGAACCGCGCATGCCGACGCAGGCGCCGACCGGATCGATCGAGCTGTCGTTCGAGATGACAGCGATCTTTGCGCGTGAACCCGGATCGCGGGCGACCGATTTGATCTCGATGATGCCGTCGTAGATTTCCGGAACTTCCATGGTGAAGAGCTTCACCATGAACTGCGGATGCGTCCGCGACAGGAAGATCTGCGGGCCACGCTGTTCGCGCCGGACGTCGTAGACGTAGGCGCGGACGCGGTCGCCATAACGCATGGTTTCGCGAGAGATCATCTCGTCGCGGCGGATGATACCTTCGCCTCGGCCAAGGTCGACGATCACGTTGCCGTACTCGACACGCTTGACGGTGCCGTTGACGATCTCGCCGACGCGGTCCTTGAACTCGTCGAACTGGCGATCGCGCTCGGCTTCGCGCACCTTCTGGACGATCACCTGCTTGGCGGACTGGGCGGCGATGCGGCCGAAATCCATCGGCGGCAGCGGGTCGGCGATGAAGTCGCCGATCTTGGCATCGGGATTGCGGTCGCGCGCCAGTTCGAGCGGGATCTGGGTGCCGTAATCCTCGGCCTGCTCAACCACTTCGAGGAGGCGCTGCAGGCGGATCTCGCCGGTCTTGGAGTTGATGTCGGCGCGGATGTTGGTTTCCGAACCGTAGCGGGAGCGCGCTGCCTTCTGGATGGCGTCAGCCATGGCGGCCAGCACGATCTCGCGGTCGATGACCTTTTCACGTGCCACTGCATCCGCAATCTGCAGAAGCTCGAGCCGGTTTGCACTCACTGCCATTGTCGTTGGTCTCCGTCAGTCGAAAGGTTCGCGGCGCGTCGGCCGGAAATTTGGTTTGTTATTCTTCGTCCGCGTCGTTCTGGTTTGCCGCTTCGGCCTTGGCCAGCTTGTCGGCGCGTAGCGCATCGCGGATAAGATCGTCCGTCAGGATCAGCTTCGCTTCCGAAAGCGCTGTGAACGGGATGGTGACGCTCGGCGCCTCGCCATAAGCCACCTGGTCGCGCTCGATCGTGAAGCCTTCGTCGCTTGTCCCGACGATCTTGCCGCGAAACCGCTTGCGGTTGTCGACCATGATCGACGTCTCGCACTTTACCACATGACCCTGCCAGCGCGAAAAATCGGACTTGCGGACCATCGGCCTGTCGATCCCGGGGGACGACAACTCAAGATGATATGCCTTGTCTACCGGATCTTCGACGTCGAGAACAGGCGAAATCGCCATCGAGAGCTGCTCGCAGTCCTCAACGGTCATTGTGCCGTCGTTCCGTTCGGCCATGACCTGGAGCGTAAGGCCGTTCTGGCTCATCATGCGAACGCGGACGAGCTTATAGCCCATGCCGACAAGCACCGGCTCGATGATCTCGGCAATTCTCAGGTCGAGACCCGTCTCGATAAGGATGCGCGGCTCGTTTTCCGTCTGCGACATTGGCTGTTCCGACATTCCGTTGCTCCAGGGAGCCTGTGGTTCGTCCCGATCGCCTAACAAAAAAGAGCGGGTCCCGGTCAGGCCCCACTCTTCATCAAGCGATCAAGAATATGACCTGCATATACGCGTTGCGAGTGCCTTTTGCAAGTGCGGGGCGGAGTGCCGCGGACTGGCTTCTGGTTCGGGTTGCCCTATACTCTCCGCCGATCCCCGCAGAAGAGTTGGAATTCGCGTGCCGAACCCGAGATCACCGTTCGCCCCCTTACGCCACGAGACCTATCGCAACATGTGGCTGGCCAGCATGGGCTCCAACCTCGGTGGGTTGATCCAGGCGGTGGGTGCTGCATGGATGATGACGGCGCTGACCAGTTCGGAGAACCTGGTGGCGCTCGTTCAGGCGTCGACAGCGCTGCCGATCATGCTGTTCTCCGTCGTTTCCGGAGCGCTGGCCGACAGTTTTGACCGCCGCAAGGTGATGCTGACCGCGCAATTCCTGATGCTGACCGCGTCGATCCTGCTGGCGCTCTTCGCATCCTCCGGGTGGCTCACGCCCTGGCTGCTGCTGACGTTCACCTTCGTCATCGGTTCCGGCACGGCCCTGCACAATCCATCATGGCAGGCATCGGTCGGCGATATCGTTCCCCGGATAGATCTGCCCGAGGCGGTTTCTCTGAACAGCGCGGGCTTCAACATCACGCGGAGCATCGGACCGGCGCTCGGCGGCATCATCGTGGCTGCCGCGGGTGCGGCCATGGCCTTCTCGATAAACGCAGTCAGCTATTTCGCCCTCATTTTCGCACTGATCCGCTGGAAGCCGAACTACCCGAGGAACCCTCTTCCGCGTGAAACGCTGGGGAGCGCCATATCCGCCGGCCTCCGGTATGTCGCGATGTCGCCCAACCTCGAGAAGGTGATGTTCCGTGGCTTCCTGTTCGGCGTGTCGGCGGGATCGGTTCTGGCGCTCCTGCCGATCGTCGCGCGGGATATCCTGCAGGGCGGACCGCTGACTTATGGTGTCATGTTTGGTGCCTTCGGTGTCGGCGGCATCGCCGGCGCCTTCCTCAATGCCAGGATCAGGGAGAGGCTAAGGAGCGAAGAGATCGTTCGGACGAGCTTCACCGGCTTTGCACTGAGCGCCTCCGTCATCGGGCTGAGCACGTCCGCCGTGGTCACCTTCCTGGGTCTCGTCCTCGCGGGCATCTGCTGGGTCATTACGCTTTCGCTTCTGAATACCGTGGTGCAACTGTCGACGCCGCGCTGGGTCGTGGGCCGGGCGCTCTCGCTTTACCAGACGGCTACCTTTGGCGGCATTGCTGCCGGCAGTTGGCTGTGGGGTTATTGGGCGGAAGAGTTCTCGCCGACCAATGCCCTGGTTGCCTCGAGTCTCCTCATGCTCGGCGGAGCCGCTATCGGCCTTCGCCTTCCCATGCCCGATTTCCGCTCCCTCAACCTCGATCCCCTCAACCGTTTCGTGGAACCGTCGCTCGCCCTGGAGATTCAGCCACGAAGCGGCCCGATCGTCATTCAGGTAGATTATGAGATCGACGACAAGGACCTTCCGGAGTTTCTATCGCTGATGGCAGAGCGCCGCCGTATCCGAATTCGTGACGGTGCCCGGAACTGGGCGCTGATGCGGGACCTGCAATATCCGGAAATATGGACAGAGACCTATCACGTACCGACCTGGGTCGAGTATGTCCGCCACAACCAGCGGCGTACGCAGGCCGATGCCGAGACGACCGACCGCATCCTGGCTCTCCACCGCGGCGACAAGGTCCGCGTGCACCGGATGATCGAGCGCCAGACGATCCCCAGGACGGGCGATGACGTCTTCCATCAGCCGCATATCGATCCGCACTGATCCAGCTATTTCAGCCTTGCCTTCAGCGAGGCATCGGGGAAGCAGGTCGGTGGCAAGCCGCTTTTGGCCTGCCAGTCCCCGAGCGAGCGCCGGGTCTTGTATCCGGCAAGCCCGTCGACCTTGCCGACGTCGTAGCCTCGTGCAACGAGCGCCTTCTGCATCGCCAGGACGTCCGAGCGGAGCATCTTTCCGACATTGCCCCATTCTGCCTTGAACGACCCGCTGCCATAGGCGATCCGGTCCGCCAGATTGCCGATGAAGAGCGCGTAGAGATCGGAGTTGTTGTACTC
>JAEWKX010000089.1 GCA_023393575.1 Pseudomonadota bacterium | reverse complement strand
ATATAGCGGCGCCCGCCCCCGAACAGCATGTCCACGAGGTTGCGGCGCTGAACGCGCTCCTGAGCCTGCGCCGGAGCGGATACAACGGGCACGGCGAGCGCCGCCGTGACGACGATCACCATAAACCGGCTCACAATGCCTCTACCGCCAAGCACCGGCAAAACCTTCATGTTTTTGCTGCGTCCTCCCACCCCGACTATCGAGCCGATTTGGGGCAGGAGGATGTCGTTGTCAACGCAGCGCCTTGAGGAGCGACTGCGAAGGCTTCCCGTCGGCCTGCATGCCAAGCCGCTGCTGAATCGCGGAGATGGCGGCCTTCGAGCCGGAGCCGAAATTGCCGTCGATCTCGCCCTCGTAATAGCCGAGCTGTTTGAGCTTGGTCTGCAGTTCAAACTTCTCGACCATATCGAGCGTGCCGTCGGGACGCGGCCAGCGCTGGTGCAGGCCGCCGTAGCCGGCGATCTGGTCCGCCAGCATGCCGACGGCCAGGGCATAGCTGTCGGCGGCGTTGTAGCGCTTGATGACGAAGAAATTGCGGGTCATCAGAAACGCGGGGCCGTTCCCGCCGGCCAGAAGCTTGAGCTCCGCCCGATCGCCGCCGCGCGGGAAAGGCTTCCCGTTCGGGCGCGTGAAGCCGAGAGCCGCCCATTGCGCCAGCGTCTTGGTCTGGCCGTCGTATTTCGCCGCGCCGCGTGGCAGGACCGCCTCGTAGCCCCAGGTCTTGCCCGTCTGCCAGCCGTTTTTCTTCAGGAGATTGGCCGAGGTCGCCAGCGCGTCCGGCACGGAATTCCAGATATCGGCGCTGCCGTTGCCGTCGGCGTCGAACTTGTAGAGCAGGTAGCTCGACGGAATGAACTGCGTATGGCCCATTGCGCCTGCCCAGGAGCCGGTAAGGTGCTTCGATGAGATCTCCCCGGACTGGAGGATCTTCAGCGCCGCGATCAACTGAGTGCGGGCGAACCTGGCCCGTTTCGGGTCGCCCCAGGCAAGCGTGGCAAGCGCCTGCGGGATATGGTGAAGGCGATCCGGCTTCTCCAGCACGGCGCCATAATTCGATTCCATCGACCAGATGGCGAGAAGGACATGCCTGTCTACGCCGAAGTGGCGCTCCAGCGCGGCAAGGGTGCGGCCATGCCTGGCCAGCATTTCCTGGCCGACCCTGACCGTATAGGGATTGACGCGCGAATCCAGGTAATCCCAGATCTGCGACTTGAATTCGGGCTGGTAGGCCGCCTTTTCCAGGACTTCCCTGTCGGGGCGGGAAATGCCCGCGAAAGCCTTCTCATAGGTGGAGCGGCTGATCCCGCTCTTCGCGGCCGTGCCGTAAAAATCGGCTATCCAAGACTTGAAACCAGCATCGGCACGGGCATCTAACGGTTGGGTCGCCAGGGTTGCACCAGCAACCAAGGCGAAGACGAGTCCGCGAAAGCGATAGGTGCGAAACATGGTCATGGGCAAACGTATCCGTAGCTCTTCAGGTTCATGCTTCACCGAGCGTGATGTCCGGCTTAACGAATGAATAACAGCACAGAGTCAACTAACCCTTTACCATTGAAGCCCGGCTGGCGTCACCGTTGGTAAAATCGTAGCATTTCGGCCCTAGATGACGCGATCGTGAGTTGGCACCATGAAGAGTGCTCCAGGAGGTATGCGTGGCACAAAAGAAGATACGTAAGGCTGTATTCCCGGTCGCGGGGCTGGGGACGCGGTTCCTGCCGGCGACCAAGGCCGTGCCGAAGGAAATGCTGACCGTCGTGGACAAGCCGGTCATCCAGTATGTGGTCGACGAGGCAGCCGAAGCCGGCATCGAGCACTTCGTTTTCGTCACCGGCCGCGGCAAGGGCGTCATCGAAGACTATTTCGACATCCAGTACGAGCTGGAGCAGATGCTGCGCGAGCGCAACAAGAATGCCGAACTGAGCCTGCTGGCCGACCTCCTGCCGACCGCCGGCACTGCGAGCTTCACGCGCCAGCAGGTGCCGCTCGGCCTCGGCCACGCCGTCTGGTGCGCGCGCGACATCGTCGGCAACGAGCCCTTCGCCGTGCTGCTTCCGGACATGATCATGTCGTCGGAGAAGAGCTGCCTCAAGGGCATGGTCGAACTCTACGAACAAACCGGCGGCAACGTGCTGGCCGTCGAGGAATGCGATCCGGAGCAGGCCCACAAATACGGCATCGTCGGCGTCGGCGAGAAGGTGGGCGAAGGCTTCAGGATCTCCGAGATGGTGGAAAAGCCGGCCAAGGGCACGGCGCCCTCCAACTTCTACATCAACGGGCGCTACATCCTGCAGCCGGAGATCTTCGGTATCCTGGAAACGCAGGAGCGTGGCGCCGGCAACGAGATCCAGTTGACCGACGGCATGCTGGCGCTGGCGAGAAACCAGGAGTTCTCCGCCTACCATTTCAGGGGCGAAACCTTCGACTGCGGCGCCAAGGACGGCTTCATCCTCGCAAACCTGGCATTTGCACTGCACCGCAGCGACATCCGCCCGGCCATCGAAGGTCCGTTGAAGGATATGGTCGCGCGGTTGAAATAGTCGGCTACGAAGCCTCCGGGGACAGTCGCCGCCATGTCGCGCGACAGACCTCGATCCGGAAACTTCAGGTCCCTCCGATAGCGCTGGTTATCGGAGGGACCTCGCCCATCGGAATCCCGAAACCCCGACCGGCTTCGGTGATATTCCGACCGCAGAAAAAGAGCCGGGCGGAACCGCCCGTAGTCTCCAGGACAGATCGGGTAGTGGAGAGCCGCTAATCCGAGCGCGGATCGAACCGTCGATCGATGTAGCTCATCCAGGCGCGAAAATTCCCGAACAAGATCGCCAGATCATACCGCCATTCCAGGAAGAGCAGCCGCCAGGTCATCCGGTTGGAGGGGTGGCCCGCCTGAACCAGCTGGGCATGAAGAAAGTCCATCTTGGCCGTCGGCGACCGTTGCAGGCTATCCTCGGTTTCGGGAGAGCGGTCGGTCCAGGCCGTTCCCGTGCGATGCTGAGTTGCTACAATCATGAGACTTCCCTTTCTCAGCAGACGAAAGCATCTCGATCATAATCGTAGCATACCGCGCGCGCGATCTCAGTAACAAATTTGTTCAGGCCGGATGACTGCGGGACCTCTCGACCGACCTGGGGAGAGGAGATGTGCAGCCACAGGTGGCCGATCGGCCCGCAGCCGGTCTCTATTTCCGGAGGGTCAGGCCGACGCCCGCCCGCAGGGTATCGGTGTCGTCGCCGGAGCGCTGCGTCTGCTCGTATTCCACGTCGCCTGTCAGGTCGAGATAGGGGTTGACGCTCCAGACGAGTCCGGCTCCGGCAGCCCAGGTGGTTTCATTCTCGCCTTCGGGAAAATCGCGCAGCGTCGCACCGCCGGTCAGGCGTCCGACCAGCCTGTGACGCAGCTGATGCGTCAGGATCGCCGTCAGGTCGTATTCCGCCCAGCCGCCGGCGCCCGGTGCGGTGGCATCCTGCAGCGTCGTGCGCAGGGCGAGCTCCATGTCGGTACCCCGTTGGGGGGACCATATGGCCCGGCCGTCGAGGGTCAGGCCATCGAGGCGGGCGAGCCGCGCATCGTCGTAGTCCACCCGCGCGTAGCCGGCGGCCAGTTCGCCGCGCAGCTTCTCGCCGAGGTCGAATTCCACGCCCGCCCGCGCGAGGGAACGCCAGGCCGAGCGTTCGTAGCCGCTGTAATCGCGGCGATCGTCGTAGAAGCTGCGGCCGCCACCGACTTCCACAAAGGGGGCGAGAGCGGGGGAGAGCGCATAGCTCAGCCTCAGCCTGCCGTCGACGCTCGTGCGGTTGCGGTCGCCGAGATCGAGCGAGGAGCCGTCCTGCAGTTCGGCATCCGTATAGATC
>JAEWKX010000432.1 GCA_023393575.1 Pseudomonadota bacterium | reverse complement strand
CCTGATGTCCTCCGGGGACGCCAGCCCGCCGGTGGCGATGACGGGGATGGAGACGTCATTCGCCAGTTCCAGCGTCGAGACCCAGTTGATGCCGGTGAGAATCCCGTCCCGGTCGATGTCGGTATAGATGATCGCCGAGACGCCGGCACCCTCGAACTTCTTCGCCAGTTCGATCACGCCAAGCACGGAGGCCGCGGCCCAGCCTTCCACTGCAACCTTGCCGCCCTTGGCATCGATGCCGACGGCAATCCTGCCGGGAAACCGCTTGCAGGCCTCGATCACGAGAGCCGGATCACGGACAGCGACGGTGCCGAGGATGACTCGGGCCAACCCGCGCGACAGCCAGTTTTCGATGTGCTCGAGCGTGCGGATGCCACCGCCGAGCTGCACCGGGTTCTTCGTCGCCTTGAGGATCGCGTCCACCGCTGCGCCGTTGACGCTCTCGCCGGCGAACGCGCCGTTGAGATCGACGACGTGCAGCCATTCGAAGCCCTGGTCTTCGAAGGCCTTCGCCTGGGCCGCGGGATCGGGATTGTAGACCGTCGCCTGGTCCATGTCGCCCAGTTTCAGCCGGACGCACTGGCCGTCTTTCAGGTCGATTGCGGGAAAGAGGATCATCTCAGGGCTTCCAGCGGAGGAAATTGGCGATCAGGGCGAGGCCGAGCGTCTGGCTCTTTTCGGGATGAAACTGGGATCCTGCCATGTTGTCGCGTGCGACGAAGGCCGTCACCGGCCCGCCGTAATCGGCGGTCGCGATGACGTCTTCCCGGTTCCTCGCTGCCAGATGGTAGGAATGCACGAAATAGGCATGCAGCCCATTGCGGCCGGTAGGGATCCCTTCGAACAGGGGGTGCGGGTGCTTGAGGTCCAGCGTATTCCAGCCGATCTGCGGGATCTTCAGGGTCGGGTCGGTCGGCTCCATCTCCTTGACGTCACCTTCGATCCAGCCGAAGCCTTCAGTCACGGCCTTTTCAAGGCCGCGCGACGACATCAATTGCATGCCGACGCAAATACCCAGAAAAGGCCTGCCCTTTCGCTCGACCGTTTCCACGAGTGCGTCATGCATACCCGGCACGACGTCAAGCCCGGCGCGGCAATCGGCATAGGCGCCCACGCCCGGAAGGACGATGCGGTCTGCATTTGCCACGGCGTCGGCCTTGTCCGTCAGATCGATCCTGGCATCGATGCCCGCTTCCCGGGCAGCCCGTTCGAATGCCTTGACGGCGGAACGCAGGTTGCCCGAGCCATAGTCGATGATCGCGACGTGCATCAGCGTCCTCCTTGATGATCGAAAAGCCCGATCCCGCCCGTATCCCATCCGGTTGTTGGCGGGGCTCCGGCCGGCCTGGCCCAGCCTGCGGTGGCGGGCAATCCCGTTCGGGTCCGGCGCAGCCCGGAAAAGTGGATCTCCTCGGCGGTATCGAGATCAGTTGCGGTGATCACATCCTGCAGCACCCAGCCCCGCCGGATGAGGCTTTCGCTATAGAAGTGCCGCCCTTCCAGCGCAACCAGGACGTTGATCGCAAGACCGAGAAAGAATCCGGCGGCCTCGAAACCGGACATCTGCATCAGCTGGCCGGCCGCGATCTGCGCCAGGAAGACCGCCAGTGCTGCGAGCCAGAGCCGCTTCGTCAGGAGCCACACCCACGGAAAGAGGAGCGCCAGCCAGGAGAACCGGTCAGCGATGATGATGGTCTTCCCGTGATCGGGATCGGCACCGCCGGGCGGCGTCAGAACGAGATAGCTCTTCAAGGTCGCTCCTCGGCCATTCAGGTCAGCGTGCCCTTCGTCGAGGGAACCCGCCCTGCCTGCCGGGCATCGATTTCGGTGGCGGTGCGCAGGCAGCGGGCGACCGCCTTGAAGCAGGTCTCGGCGATGTGGTGATTGTTGGCGCCGTAGTAGTTGAAGACATGCAGCGTGATGCCGGCGTTCTGGGCGAAAGCCTGGAAGAACTCGCGGACCAGTTCGGTATCGAAGCTGCCGACCTTGGGCGAGCTGAACTCGACGTTCCAGACCAGGAACGGCCGGCCCGATAGATCGACCGCCGCCTTGGTCATCGTCTCGTCCATGGCGAGATCCAGCGAGGCATAGCGGGTGATGCCGCGCCGGTCGCCGAGCGCCTTGGAAATCGCCTGACCGATCGCAATCCCGGTGTCTTCCACGGTGTGGTGATCGTCGATATGCAGATCGCCCTGCACGTCGATCTCCATGTCGATCAGCGAATGGCGCGACAGCTGGTCGAGCATGTGGTCGAAGAAGCCCACGCCGGTCGAGATCCGGGCTGTCCCGGTGCCGTCGAGATTGACGGAAACGGAAACCGAGGTTTCGTTCGTCTTGCGGCATACCGAGCCCGTGCGGGCGGCTGTTTCGGCCATCGTCTGCTCCATGCGATTGTTGTGCGCTCCATAACAGGCGGCCTGTGAAATATCCAGCAAAAGCGCCGCAGGTGCGGATGCGCCCGGCCGGCGTTTGCAATCGGCCCGTCTCCACTTACATAGGCATCAACGGGGCAATGCAGCCTCTCGGGACAGGGCCTTCAGGGGCCGATGGGTGTGAGATGACGACAATCATAACGGTCCGGAAGGGCGGAAAGGTGATCATGGCCGGAGATGGCCAGGTGAGCCTAGGCCAGACGGTGATGAAGGGCAATGCCCGCAAGGTACGGCGCATCGGCAAGGGCGAGGTGATCGCAGGCTTCGCCGGTGCGACGGCGGATGCCTTCACGCTGCTCGACCGGCTGGAGAAAAAGCTGGAGCAGTATCCAGGTCAGCTCATGCGCGCGGCGGTGGAACTCGCCAAGGACTGGCGGACCGACAAGTATCTCCGCAATCTGGAGGCGATGATGCTGGTGGCCGACAAGACCATCACGCTGGCGGTCACCGGCAATGGCGACGTGCTGGAGCCCGAGCATGGGACGATCGCCATCGGTTCTGGCGGCAATTATGCCTATGCCGCGGCCCGGGCCCTGATGGACAGTGACAAGTCGGCTGAGGAGATCGCACGCACGGCACTCGATATCGCCGCCGAGATCTGCGTCTACACCAACCACAATCTGGTGGTGGAAAGCCTGGACGCCGAATAAAGACATTCACGAAAGGGTCCTCCGGCCGGGCTTGCAAGCCGGTCGGTCTGGAACGCCAAGAGGAAATCATGACAAGTTTTTCCCCCCGGGAGATCGTCTCCGAACTGGACCGCCATATCATTGGTCAGCATGATGCCAAGCGTGCGGTCGCCATCGCCCTGCGCAACCGCTGGCGCCGCCAGCAGCTCGATGAGAGCCTGCGTGACGAAGTGATGCCGAAGAACATCCTGATGATCGGTCCGACCGGCGTCGGCAAGACGGAGATATCCCGGCGGCTGGCCAAGCTGGCGGGTGCGCCTTTCATCAAGGTGGAGGCCACGAAGTTCACCGAGGTCGGCTATGTCGGCCGCGACGTCGAACAGATTATCCGTGACCTGGTGGAGGTCGGGATCGGCCTGGTGCGCGAGAAGAAGCGTGGCGAGGTGCAGGCCAAGGCGCACATGAGCGCGGAAGAGCGGGTGCTGGATGCGCTGGTAGGGGCAACCGCCTCGCCTGCCACGAGGGACAGCTTCCGTAAGAAGCTCCGTAGCGGCGAGCTCGACGACAAGGAGATCGAGATCGAGGTGGCCGAGACCGGCTCCGGGATGCCGGGTTTCGAGATCCCCGGGATGCCGGGCGCCAATATCGGCGTCCTGAATCTCTCAGAGATGTTCGGGAAGGCCATGGGGGGGCGTACCAAAAAGGTGCGCACGCCCGTCTCGAAATCCTATGGCGAA
>JAEWKX010000430.1 GCA_023393575.1 Pseudomonadota bacterium | reverse complement strand
CCTTGTAGGTGCCGTGAACGTAGTGGCCCTCGCCGCCCATGCCGTTGGTCGCCGTGAAGCTCCAGAACAGGATCGCGTCCGGTGGAAGGTCGGCCGCAGACAGGGTCGCCGCAGTCACGGCCGCATCCGGGGAAGAAAATGCATCGATGCTTTTCAGCGGCGTGCGGGTCCCGTCGAGCGAGACGGTCGACAGGTTGATGGTGACGGTGACGTCGTCCATCGTGTCGTTGACCAGCGAGATGCGGATTTCCGAACCGTCCTGCGACGGAATGGCGGCCACCGCGACCGGCTGGAAGAAGCGCCGGGCAACATGGTGCAGAACCTTCCAGCCGCCGCCATAGTCGAGGCTCGACCAGGAGGCGACCGGCCATGTGTCGTTGAGCTGCCAGTAGAGCGTGCCCATGCAGTGTGGCTTCAGCGAGCGCCAATAATCGACGGCGGTGCGGATGGCGAGTGCCTGCTGCACCTGGCTGAGATAGACGAAGTTGGCGAAATCCTTCGGGAAGCGGAAGCAGCGGAACATGGTCGCCGCGATCCGCTCGTTGCCGCCGGCATTCTTCTGGTGGTGCTCCATCACCGGCGAGGCGATGTTCATGTCCTTCGGCTCCGCATAGGCCCGGATGACCGGCAGGGAGGTATAGGACTGGAAGCCGAATTCCGAGCAGAAGCGCGGCCGGACGGAGCGATAGTTGTCGAACGGCTTGTTCTCGTGCCAGACGGACCAGTAGTGCATGTCGCCGGAGCCGTCCGCATGCCAGGCGTCGCCGTAGTCGAGATGGCCGGAGGCGGGGCTCGACGGCCACCAGATCGCGTCCGGTGCGGCCGCCTTCAGCGCCTGCTCGATCGTCCGGTTGAGGCGGTCGTAGGAGACGAGATAGCGGTCGCGGTTCTCGAGGGACTCCTTGAACCAGTTGAGCGCGCCGACAAGCTCGTTGTCGCCGCACCAGAGGGCGATCGACGGGTGGCTGGCCAGCCGGCGCACCTGGTAGTCCACCTCCTCCGCCACGTCGTCGAGGAAATCGGGCGTCGAGGGGTAGAGATTGCAGGCGAACTGGAAGTCCTGCCAGACCATCAGCCCGAACCGGTCGCAGAGATCGTAGAACCAGTCCTGTTCGTAGAAGCCGCCGCCCCATACGCGGATCATGTTCATGTTGGCGTCTACCGCGGAGCGCAGCAGATCCTCCGTCTTATCCGGGCTCGACAGAGAAAACAGCGCATCCGCCGGGATCCAGTTGGCACCGCGGCAGAAGATCTCGCGGCCGTTGATCCGAAAGGCGAAGCGGGCGCCCGCCTCGTCCGGCGTCGTCACCAGCTCCACGGTCCGCAGCCCGATCTGCCGCGTCACCTGTCCGCCGGGGATATCCACGGTGAGAGAATAGAGGTGCTGATCGCCGCTGCCGGCCGGCCACCAGAGGCGTGGCTCGTCGATCTCGAAGACGTGGTGGACAACCGTCGCTCCGGCCTCGATGCCGCAGTCGAGCCGGACCCGGTCCCCCTCCAGGTCGAAATGCACGGCGACGACGCCCGGATCCTTTGCATGGAGCGTCAGCGCAACATGCAGTTCGACCTTTCCATCCATATGTCTCTGGCTGGTAACGAGATGCTCGATGCGGGCGGTATCGAGCCGCTTCAGCGAAATCTCGCCGTAGAGGCCGAGCGGTGCCAGTGCAATGTTCCAGTCCCAGCCGAAATGGCATTGCGGCTTGCGCAGCATGTTGCCGTTGGGGATCGGGCAGTTGCCCGTCGAATAGGGAATGTAGAAGGGCTGGCGCGCCTGCCGTTCGGCGCCCGCGGAAATGCTGGAATGGAAGTGGATGCGGATCGTGTTCTCGCCCGCCTGCAGGGCAGCGGAGACATCCGGACGATACCGGCGGAAGCAGTTGTCCGCCGACAACACCGGGACGCCGTTGATGAAGATGACCGCAATCGTATCGAGATAGGTGATGTCGAGATACCAGCGGCCATCGGGATCATCGATGGAGAACTTCCGCTCGATCACCCATTCACGCGCGGCGACCCACCGCACCTGCTCCTCGTTGCGCCCGACATAAGGATCGGGGATGACGCCGGCGACTTTCAGCGCCGTGTGGACGTCGCCCGGCACGGACATGGCAACACGGTGATTGCCGTCCGGCGAAGCAAGTTCCCATGTTCCCGAAAGGTCGAGCGTGGCCATCGTCATTGCCGGTCAGATCCGTTCTTCGGTCTCGGCGTCGAAGAGGGATGCCACCGTCATGTCGAAGGAAAGCTGGAGCTTCGCGCCGGGGGAATAGCGCTTGGCGCCGCCGATGCGCACCGACATCGTGTGGCCCGCAAGCTTGAGCCAGAGCAGGTTGTCGGCCCCCATCGGCTCCTCGATATCGACCACCGCATCGTGCATCTCGGCACCGGCCTGATGGTTGTCGACGTGAATGTGCTCCGGCCGGACGCCGAGGACCACCTTGCGGCCCGGCGTCAGCGCCTCCTCGGCCTCGTAGCCATCCAGCGAGAACGTGACGCCGTGGGTCTTGAACACGGTGCGACCGCCCTCCTGCGCCAGTTCGCCATGCAGGAAGTTCATCGACGGCGAGCCGATGAAACCGGCAACGAACAGGTTGACCGGCCGGTTGTAGATGGTCATCGGATCGTCGAGCTGCTGGATGACGCCACTCTTCATGATGGCGATCCGGTCGGCGAGCGTCAGCGCCTCGATCTGGTCATGGGTGACGTAGATCATCGTATTCTTCAGCGAATGGTGCAGCCGCTTGATCTCGACACGCAGTTCGGAGCGCAGCTTGGCGTCAAGGTTCGACAGGGGTTCGTCGAACAGAAAGACGTCGACGTCACGCACCAGCGCGCGGCCGATCGCCACCCGCTGGCGCTGGCCGCCCGAGAGCTCGGCCGGCTTGCGGTCGAGGAGCGGCTGGATCAGCAGGATGTCGGCGGCACGCGCAATGCGGCGCTGGATATCCTCCTTCGGAACCTTGGCGACGCGCAGGCCGAAAGACAGGTTCTTCGCAACCGTCATCTGCGGGTAAAGCGCATAGGACTGGAAGACCATGCCGATGCCGCGGTCCTTCGGCTCCTCCCAGGTCACGTTGCGGCCCTTGATGAAGATCTGTCCGTCGGTCGGCTCCAGCAGGCCGGCGATGCAGTTGAGAAGCGTGGACTTGCCGCAGCCGGATGACCCGAGCAGCACGAGGAATTCGCCGTCGCGGATTTCCAGATTGAGGTTCCGCAGCACGTTGACGGCGCCGAATGAGAGCGAAAGGTCGCGGATGGATACGCTGTTGTTCATGGAAAATCTCACCCCTTCACTGCACCTGCGGCGATGCCGCGGACGAAAAGCCGGCCGGACAGGAAGTAGACGATCAGCGGAACCGCCCCCGTCAGAAGCGTCGCGGCCATGTTGACGTTGTA
>JAEWKX010000336.1 GCA_023393575.1 Pseudomonadota bacterium | reverse complement strand
CGGCAAACCTACCGGGCGAAGATCGGCAATCCCCGCACGCGCCATCGCGTCATCCTCAACGGCGTGAAGGACGAGGAATTCAGGCCCGTTCCGGTCAGCGCCGATGCCGCCGACTTCCTCTATATCGGCATGCTCCGGGACCTGAAGGGGCCTGATGTCTTCATCGACGCCTTTGCAAGGACGGAACGGCAGGTCGGCCGCCCCCTGTCCGCGCTGATCGTCGGCGACGGACCCGACCGGGACCGCTACGAGACCACCATCGCCGCGCTCGGATTGAGCCGGCGCATCCGGATGCTGCCGGCCATGCCGGCCCGCCACGCCTTCGCCATGGCGCACATCGTCGTCGTTCCCTCTCGCGCCGAGGCCATGCCCTATATCGTCATCGAGGCATTGGCGGCGGGCAAACCCGTCATCGCCTCACGGGTCGGAGGCATACCCGAGATACTCGGCAGCGACAGTGCCGCCCTGGTCGCTCCGGGCGATGCAGGGGCTCTCGCACGCATCATGACGGACGCCTTCTCCGACGAAGGCTGGCGGGAGCGCGTCATGCCGAAGCCCGACACCTTCCGCTCCACCTTCTCGGCCTCGGCCATGGCTCGCAGCATGATGGAGCTTTACCAGGAACTGGCACCTGCCCGGTCTTGAGCCGCTAAAGCGTTTCTTAGCATCTTTCTGCTAGTCCGAGACGGAACCCGGTGCGCGCAGAGGCGGCATGAGGCGCGCTGCAGGAGAACCAGTGCCATGAACGACACGGGCAGCAAGACGCAATTCGACGTCGCATCTCTGCGCCGCAGGCTCTCCGACCCGGCTGCAAACGAGTTTCCCCCCGGAGCGGCACCCGACGGACCCTCGTTGCTCAACCCGTTGGCACAGCAGATCGCCAGCCAGTTCCGGGACGAGAATTACTCACCCGCCCTCCTGATCGGTCAGATCCGTCTTCTCGAATTCGTTTCGCTGCTGGCCATCGGGCTGCTTGCCGCGATGCTCGCCTCTCAGTCTGCGCCGCTCGGGCTGCTCGTCCGCATTGCCGTCCTCGCCGGCGGCTCGGCTGTGTCCGTGCTGCTGCTCCAACTGGCGGACACCTACCTCATCCCCGCGCTGCGAAGTGCCGCTCGCAGCCGCAAGCGGGTGGCGGCGGCGGGCGTACTCGGATTTCTGGTCTCGACATCAAGCCTTTACCTTGTCGAGGAGCAGGCCCTCTCCATCGGCGCCTATCTGCTCTGGCTCGCCGTCGGCATCCTCTTCCTGCTCATGGAACGGCAGCTGATCGCCATCGGCATCCGCCACTGGGCCCGTAACGGCATCATGGAGCGGCGCGCCGTCATCATCGGCGGGGGTGAGCCGGCGAAGCAACTGGCTCGGGCGCTGGAGCAGCAGCCGGACAACGACATCCGAATCTGCGGCATCTTCGACGATCGCGGCTCCGCACGCTCACCCGTGGTGGTGGCCGGCTATCCCAAGCTCGGCACCTTCGCCGAACTGGTGGAATTCGCGCGGCTGGCGCGCGTGGACATGCTGATCATCGCCCTTCCCGCCACCGCCGAGGCTCGTATCCTCCAGCTTCTGCGCAAGCTGTGGGTGCTGCCCGTCGACATCCGCCTCGCCGCGCACGCGGACCGCCTGAAGTTCAGGCCCCGCTCCTATTCGCATGTCGGCGCCGTGCCGATGTTCGACATTCTCGACAAGCCGATCCGCGACTGGGACTCCGTCGCCAAGCGAATCTTCGACATCGTCTTTTCGCTCGCGGGGGTGGCGCTGACCTGGCCGATCATGATCGGCGCGGCCATCGCGGTCAAAGCGACATCGAAGGGACCTGTCTTCTTCGTCCAGAAACGCCATGGCTTCAACAACGAGGTCATCGACGTCCTGAAGTTCCGGTCCATGTACACGGAGCTTGCCGACCCGACGGCCAGGATGGCGGTGAGGAAAAACGATCCGCGCGTCACGCCGGTCGGCCGCTTCCTGCGCAAATCCTCCATCGATGAGCTGCCGCAGCTCTTCAACGTGCTGCGCGGCGAGCTTTCGCTCGTCGGTCCCCGGCCCCATTCGGTGCACGCACAGACCGGCGACCGCCGCTATGTGGATGTCGTGGAGAGCTACTTCGCCCGCCACAGGGTCAAGCCCGGCGTCACCGGCTGGGCCCAGATCAACGGCCTGCGCGGCGAGCTCGACAGCGACGAGAAAATCCGGATGCGTACCGCCTATGACCTGCATTATATCGAGAACTGGTCGCTGCTCCTCGACCTCAAGATCCTGTTCCTGACGCCGATCAGGCTGCTGAACGCCGAGAACGCCTATTGAGCGCGGCGTTCCACGATAGCACCGCGGCCGCGTCGCAACGGGCCATTGCAGGCTGGGTCGGCTCCATGGCCATCGGCTTCGGCGTATTCCTGTCCGGTTTCGTGATGTCGGAACCCGCTCCCTATGAACTCGTCATGGCCTCCCAGATCGTCGTCTGGTTCCTGCTGGGGCTGGCGATATCCAGAAGCGTCGCCGTCCCGCTCTCCCTGCTCCTCGTCTTCAATGTCGGCGGGATGTTGTCCCTGCTCGTGATGCCGGACATGACGGGCGCGCCGATGTATCTCGCGGTGTCGACCTTCCTCGCGCTGACGACGGTTCTCTACGCGGCGGCGATCGAGGATCGCCCGCACCGGCTGGAGATCATCTTCAAGGCCTGGGTGGCGGCTGCCGTCATCACGGCCATCCTCGGCATCCTCGGCTACTTCCACGCCTTTCCGGGCGCGGGCATGTTCACGCGCTACGACCGGGCCATGGGCGCCTTCGAGGATCCCAATGTCTTCGGTCCCTATCTCGTGGCGCCGATCCTCTACCTCCTCCACCGTCTGCTGACCGGCAGGCTCGGGCAGTCGCCCCTGCTGGTCGCGGGCCTGCTCGTCCTCGTCCTCGGCGTCTTCCTTTCCTTCTCGCGCGCCGCATGGGGCCTGCTTCTCTTCAGCGGCGTCATGCTCGTCTTCCTCATGCTCCTCAAGGAGAGGACGGGGGCATTC
>JAEWKX010000331.1 GCA_023393575.1 Pseudomonadota bacterium | reverse complement strand
TGATCGGCCCTTCGAGACCTTCGATCGACACCGTCTCGTCGCCCTTGAGGTTGAGGCGGGCCCAGTTGGCGCCTTCCTCGAGGACGAACGGAACGACGCCCATGCCGACCAGGTTCGAGCGGTGGATACGCTCGAAGGACTGGGCTATGACAGCCTTGACGCCGAGAAGGTTGGTGCCCTTCGCAGCCCAGTCGCGCGACGAGCCGTTGCCGTATTCGACACCGGCGAAGATGACGAGCGGAACGCCCTCGGCCTTGTACTTCATGGCCGCGTCGTTGATCGACATCTCCTCCTTCGACGGATAGTGGATGGTGTAGCCGCCTTCCTTGCCGTTCGGCCCGAGCATGTGGTTGCGCAGGCGGATGTTGGCGAAGGTCCCGCGCATCATCACCTCATGGTTGCCGCGACGCGTGCCGTACTGGTTGAAGTCCGCGACCCCGACGCCGTTCTCCGTGAGGTAGGCTCCGGCCGGAGAGGCCGCCTTGATCGAACCGGCCGGCGAGATGTGGTCCGTGGTAATCTTGTCGCCGAACAGGCCGAGGATGCGGGCACCCTTGATGTCCTTGAGGCCGGAGCCGGTCTTGCCCATGCCGATGAAGTAGGGCGGGTTCTGGACATAGGTCGACTTGTCGTCCCAGGCATAGGTGTCGCCCGGAGGCACCTTGACCGCCTGCCAGTTGGCGTCGCCCTTGAAGACGTCGGCATACTTCGTCTCGTAGAGCTCGCGCGTGACGTATTTCTGGATGAACTCCTGTACCTCGGGCGAGGTCGGCCAGAGGTCCTTCAGGAAGACCGGGTTGCCCTCCCGGTCTTCGCCGAGCGGTTCCGTGGTCAGGTCCTTCTGAACCGTGCCGGCCAGCGCATAGGCCACGACGAGCGGCGGCGAAGCGAGGTAGTTCGCCTGGACGTCCGGCGAGATGCGGCCTTCGAAGTTGCGGTTGCCGGACAGCACGCCCGAAACGATCAGGCCCTTGTCGTTGATCGTCTTGGAGATCGGCCCCGGCAGCGGGCCGGAATTGCCGATGCAGGTGGTGCAGCCGAAGCCGACTAGGTTGAAGCCGAGCTTGTCCAGGTCGGTCTGGAGGCCGGACTTCGCCAGGTATTCACCGACCACCTGGGATCCGGGTGCCAGCGACGTCTTGACCCAAGGCTTGGTCTTCAGGCCCTTGGCCACCGCGTTGCGGGCCAGCAGGCCGGCGGCGATCAGGACGCTCGGGTTCGAAGTGTTGGTGCAGGACGTGATCGCGGCAATCGCCACGTCGCCATGACCGAGGTCGAAGTCGGCGCCTTCCACCGGGTATCGGGTCGAGAGCTGCCCGGGCTTCTTGTAGTCGGCGTCGAGGGCGGCGGCGAAACCGGAGGCGATGCCTTCAAGCGGAATGCGGCCTTCGGGACGCTTCGGGCCGGCCATGGACGGTACGACGTCGCCAAGGTCGAGCTCGAGCGTATCGGTGAAGACGATGTCGGAGCCGTCGCCCTCGCGCCACATGCCCTGCGCCTTGGAATAGGCTTCGACCAGCGCAATGCGCTCCTTGGTGCGGCCGGACATGTTGAGATAGCTGATGGTTTCGCCGTCGACCGGGAAGAAGCCGCAGGTCGCGCCGTATTCCGGTCCCATGTTGCCGATCGTCGCGCGGTCCGCGAGCGGCATGTTGTCCATGCCGGGGCCGAAGAACTCGACGAACTTCGAGACCACGCCCTTCTTGCGAAGCATCTGCACGACGGTCAGCACGAGGTCCGTCGCGGTTACGCCTTCCTTCAGCTTGCCCGTCAGCTTGAAGCCGACGACTTCAGGCAGGAGCATGGAAACCGGCTGGCCGAGCATGGAGGCTTCCGCCTCGATGCCGCCGACGCCCCAGCCGAGAACGCCCAGACCGTTGATCATCGTGGTGTGGGAATCGGTCCCGACGCAGGTGTCCGGATAGGCGATCGTCTCGCCGTCCTCTTCCGTGGTCCAGACGGTCTGGCCGAGATATTCGAGGTTGACCTGGTGACAGATACCGGTGCCGGGCGGAACAACGCGGAAGTTCTTGAATGCCTGCTGGCCCCATTTCAGGAAGCGGTAGCGCTCGCCGTTGCGTTCGTATTCAAGCTCTACGTTGCGGGCGAAGGCCGTCGGCGTGCCGAATTCGTCGACGATGACGGAGTGGTCGATGACGAGATCGACCGGAACGAGGGGATTGATCTTCTCTGCATCGCCGCCGAGCGCCTTGATGCCGTCGCGCATGGCTGCAAGATCGACCACCGCCGGAACGCCGGTGAAGTCCTGCATCAGCACGCGCGCCGGGCGATAGGCGATCTCGGCCTCCGTCTGGCCCTTGTTGCTCAGCCATTCGGCGACCGATAGAATCTGCTCCTTGGTGACGGACTGGCCGTCTTCGAAGCGCAACAGGTTCTCAAGCAGCACCTTCATGGAGAAGGGTAGCTTGGAGACGCCGGAGAGGCCGTTCGCTTCCGCCTTGGGCAGGCTGTAATAGACATAGTCCTTGCCGCCAACGGTAAGGACGGACCGACAATTGAAGCTGTCGAGAGATTTAGACACGGAACACAACCCCGCTGATATAGAGCCAACACGCGCGTGCGGACGCCTATGCACTACTGCACATCAGGATGCGGGTGCGACCATTTCCGCTGTCCGCACGAGAAGATTTTTGTCTTCAGGTTCGGCGCAAGATGGAAATCACGCCGGCCGCTGGCGTGGTTGCGAAGCTTATAGATAATTTCTAAGAAGGGTTCCAGACTGCTAAAGCGGCAAGGTCGCAAATTTTTTCAGTCGGGTGATTAAAAACTCAACAAAGGCGTGATCATGCGGCTGACCGCCGAGGATTTGGCCGCGCGGCGCGGCGAAGACCTGCTTTTTTCCGACATTTCGTTCGATCTCGGCGCCGGGGAAGGACTCATCCTCACCGGACGCAACGGTTCGGGTAAATCGACCCTACTGAGGGTGGTCGCCGGCCTTCTGCGAGCAGAAATGGGGACGGTGACCTGGCGCTCATCCGGGGACGATCCCATCCGCGCAAGCGAGGCCTGCCATTATCTCGGTCACCGCAATGCGATGAAGGCGGAACTGTCCGTTTCCGAGAACCTCTCCTTCTGGAAGAGCTTCTTCGGCGACTTCCGTGGCGGGAAGGGCATGCCCGTCGCCGAAGCGGCCGCCCATGTCGGCCTCGGCGGCCTCGCGCATCTTCCCTTCGGCTACCTCTCCGCCGGACAACAGCGCCGTATGGCCTTTGCGAAGCTCCTGGTCTCGTACCGGCCCGTCTGGATTCTCGACGAGCCAACAGCCGCACTGGACACGACAGCAGAGGCGACTTTCGCCAATCTCATCCGTGAGCATCTCGGCAGCGGTGGCATCCTTCTCGCCGCCACACACCAGCCGCTCGGGCTGCAGGGTATGCGGGAGCTGCGAATGACCGGTTTCGCCGGCGTGCCGGAGGAGGCCGCGACATGATGTCTCTTCTGCTTCGCGATCTGAAGCTTTCCGTCCGCGCAGGCGGCGGCGCGCTGATCGGCGTCCTCTTCTTCATGACCGTCGTCGCTGTGATTCCGTTCGGAGTAGGCCCCGACCTCAATCTCCTGTCCCGCATCGGTCCGGCCATCATCTGGATCGGCGCGCTGCTGGCGGCCCTGCTCGGCCTCGACCGCCTGTTCCAGACGGAACGGGACGACGGCTCGCTCGACCTCATTCTCATGCAGGAGCATCCGCTGGTGCTGACCGTGCTCGTCAAGTGCCTGGCGCACTGGGTGGCGAACAGCCTGCCGCTGGTGATCGCCTCGCCGCTGCTGGGGCTGTTCATGAACATGAGCGAGGTTGCGATCGGGGCGGTTGCCGTGACCCTTCTGGTCGGCACCCCGGCGCTCACCTTCATCGGGGCGGTGGGGGCGGCCGTCGCGGTCACGCTGCCGCGGGGAGGGCTGCTTGTCTCCATCCTCGTGCTGCCACTTGCGATCCCGGTGCTGATTTTCGGTGTCAGCGCCTCCTATGCGGCGGTGCAGGACCCCGCCCCGTTTATGCCGCCTTTCCTGATATTATTGGCTATCACGATGTTTTTTGCGGTTCTCGGGCCGCTCGGCGCAGCGCTGGCTTTGCGCAATGCGAGCGATTGACTAGAATCAAGTCTGCAAGCGCCGTGTTCGCCTAGAAAGTTGCCATGACCGAAAGCCTCGCCATCACCAAATTCAGCGACCTTGCCAACCCGACCCGGTTTCTGGGTCTCTCGGGCCGGATCCTTCCATGGCTGGGCTGTCTCACCGCCGCCCTGTTCGTGGCCGGCCTCTATCTCAGCTTCACCACGGAGGGGGACTACCAGCAGGGCGAGACGGTGCGCATCATGTATGTGCACGTCCCGGCGGCATGGCTCTCCATGATGTGCTATTCCGTGATGGCGCTTTCGGCGATCGGTACGCTGGTCTGGCGTCATCCGCTCGCCGACGTCAGCCACAAGGCCGCTGCCCCGCTGGGTGCTGCCTTCACGCTGATCGCGCTCGCTACCGGCTCGCTCTGGGGCAAGCCCATGTGGGGCACCTGGTGGGTCTGGGATGCGCGGCTCACCTCGGTCTTCGTCCTGTTCCTGATGTATCTCGGCCTGATCGCGCTCAACCGGGCGATGGACGATCCGTCGAAGGCCGCGCGCGTCAGCGCCGTGCTGATCCTCGTCGGCTTCGTCAACATCCCGATCATCAAGTTCTCGGTCGAGTGGTGGAACACGCTGCACCAGCCGGCAAGCGTCGTGCGGCTGGACGGTCCGACGATCGATCCGGAATTCCTGGTCCCGCTCCTGGTGATGGCATTCGCCTTCACCTTTCTGTTCTTCACGCTGCACCTGATGGCGATGCGCAACGAGATCTGGCGACGGCGCGTGACCGCCCAGCGGCGCATGGCCGCCCGCATGGCCAGCCGGGAGACCTGAGATGAGCCACAATTTCTATATCGCGGTATCCTATGGGATCGCGGCATTGATCGTCGCCGTCATGCTCGGATGGATCTGGCTGGACGGCCGGGCTCGCCAGCGGGAACTAGCAGAACTCGAGGCGTCCGGCATCCGCCGCCGCTCGTCGAACAGCGACACGGGTGGCAGTGCATGACAAGTGGGATGGAAACTCCGCCGGTACGTCGCCGCGGCATCGGGCGTTACGTGCTTGCCCTCGTGCCGCTCCTCGTTTTCGCAGGCTTCGCGATGGTCGCCGGCAAGATGCTCTACGACCAGGATGTCAACGGCCGCGACATCTCCGCCATCCCCTCGGCCCTGATCGGCCAGAAGGCGCCCGCGCTTTCGCTTCCCGCGCTCGACGGCTCGAACACGCCGGCGCTGACCGATGCGGCGATCGAAGGCCGGCTGACGTTCGTCAACGTCTTCGCCTCCTGGGGCGGCCCCTGCCGCCAGGAGCATCCGATCCTGAAGGAACTGGCGAAGGACGGGCGGCTGACGGTGGTCGGCATCAACTACAAGGACCGCAACGACAATGCACTGCGCTTCCTCGGCGAGCTCGGCAATCCCTATGATGCGATCGGCGTCGATCCGAACGGCAAGGCGGCGATCGACTGGGGCGTCTACGGCATCCCGGAAAGCTACCTCGTCGGCCCCGACGGGACGATCCTCTACAAGAAGGTCGGTCCCTTCGACGAACGCAGCCTGACGCAGGACCTGCTGCCGGCGATCGAAAAGGCGGCCGCCGGCGCCTAATGGGGTCAGATGTAGAGGCTGCAGGAGTTATATTGATGCTTCTGTGGTCGCACTTAGAAGCTGTTCGGCCAACATTTGCTCAAGCATCCGCTCCATCTCTGCTACCGCAACTATCCCCCGCTTCCACGAATTGTCAGCACTTTCTAAAGCCTGGTAGTACGGAGTTTTGTCAGCTGCGATTAAGTCTGGGATGGTTGGGGTGCCAGGTAGAATGCTATCAAGCTTTACGCTTAGCACCACATATGACACTACCCTTGCTGTCCTTCCGTTGCCATCGGCGAAAGGATGAATCCAGTTCATTCGCCATAGAATGTAGGCCGCGAGATGTATTGCTGACATATGCCAGTTGCTGTTCACGTAGCCGCACATTTCGGCTATTAAGTCAGGGACATCTGTATGTGGCGGCGGTATATGCTGACTTTTGTCAATGTAGACAGGAGTATTGCGATAAGTACCGGCTAATGGATGTATTCCATCAAGCGCCTTCTGCTGTAGACGCAACAGTACACCCTGCGTAAGTTTGAACTGATCGCCGCTACCTCTCTTGATGTTGGTATGGATTATCTCAAGAGCTTCCTTAAACTGACGAACCCCGTTTTCAGCTTCACGACGAGCCTTCTGGTCAGGATCGCTGATCAGTTCCACAGGCTCCGCTCTGCTGTGCCGGTCGCCGCTCATTTTCAACGCGCTGCCGCTGCTTCTTCGCGCTCTATCTTCTCGTCTGCGGCCGCAACCATTTCCCGTGTAATACGATCGTTCTCAATATACGTGTTGCCATATACAAAGCTAAGACGCTGCTCTCGCATCTGCCCCTCAGTCATTTGAATTTTTTTGGCTTTTTCAACCAATGCCTCCAGAGCTCCGGTCATTTTTGTTCTCCTGAGTGTGGCGCGGATGTTCGCCGATAAGAACCATAAAACATCGCCAATTATCAACCTCTAAAAGCTATGGGGGTTCCCATCTGGCGCTGCATAGCGAACGGGTGAGTCTGTTTGGCAACAAAAGGTGCTGCCTTGGGTGAACCAAAATTCGACGAAGGCGACCGCCGGCGCCTGACCCCCTCAGCCGAGCGCTGCCTGCCATTCCCGGACAGCATCGACCGGCCAGAGCAGCATCAGGACGTTCAGCGTCAGGTTGTCGCGGATGACCCAGCCGGTCAGAAGCTCGAAGAAGAGGGCGATCGCGATGGTCAGCCAGATCGGCAGGCGGGCGGCGACGAGGAAGCCGAGAGCCATGAACACCGTGTCCATCGCCGAATTGAGGATGCTGTCACCTGAATAGCCGAGCGCCATCGTCGTCGTCCGGTAGCGGTCTATCACCATCGGCGTGTTTTCCAGCACCTCCCAGGCGGCTTCGACGAGTATCGCGAAGGAGAGCCGGGCGGACAGCGGAGCGCCCCGGAAGAGCAGCCAGGCAAGCCCGTAGAACAGGAAGCCATGGATGATGTGGGAGGGCGTGTACCAGTCCGACAGGTGCTGGGAATTGCCGCTGGAGTTCACTCCGCCTTCCCAGAGCTTCATATAGCCGCACTCGCAGATCGGGATGCGGCCCATGGCATAGAGCACGACGAGTTGCAGCACGAAGAGCGTCATTGCCGCCAGCAACCAGCGGCGTGCCCACGGTGACCGGGATGATGGGGCGGTAGCGAGACTCACTTTTTCGCTTCCTGCGCCGCATCCGGTACCGTGTGACGCATGATCAGCGGCATCTGCGCCAGCGTGAAGGCCAGCGTGATCGGCATCGTGCCCCAGACCTTGAAGTTGACCCACAAATCGTCGGAGAAATTGCGCCAGACGGCTTCGTTCAGCCCGGCGAGGAACAGGAAGAAGACGCCCCAGCGCAGCGTCAGCTTCTTCCAGCCGAGGTCGTCCAGGTTGAAGGCGGCGTTGAAGACGTAGCCCAGCAGCGCCTTGCCGAACAGCAGCCCGCCCAGAACCACGACGCCGAACAGCGTGTTGACGATCGTCGGCTTCATCTTGATGAAGGTCTCGTCCTGCAGCCAGATGGACAGGGTGCCGAAGACCATGACCACGACCCCCGAGACAAAGGGCATGATCGCCAGATGCCTGAAGACGATCTTCGAGACGATCAGCGAGATCACCGTCGCGACCATGAACAGGGC
>JAEWKX010000303.1 GCA_023393575.1 Pseudomonadota bacterium | reverse complement strand
CCGTCGCCTCCCCCACGGAGGCGTGGATCGAAACAATACGCTGCCGTTTGGCGTGACAAATCAGGATGTCGCCTCCCCCACGGAGGCGTGGATCGAAACAGCGTAGAAAGCCTGGGCCTCGGTATGCGCCGATTGTCGCCTCCCCCACGGAGGCGTGGATCGAAACGTCAGATCATTTCTACTGTCCCCGGCCGGACCTAGTCGCCTCCCCCACGGAGGCGTGGAGCGAAACATGACCGTAGGCGAGGCCGGAGCAGCTTCCGGCTGTCGCCTCCCCCACGGAGGCGTGGATCGAAACGACAACAAGGGCCGGGTGACCGGCTTCAAGAGCGAGTCGCCTCCCCCACGGAGGCGTGGATCGAAACCTTGAACTCCTCTCAAGCCAGAACATGATTGAAACGTCGCCTCCCCCACGGAGGCGTGGATCGAAACCCTGCCGTCCGTGCTGGCCACGGCGCAGGCCTCGGGTCGCCTCCCCCACGGAGGCGTGGATCGAAACAATGCCGAGGGCCGCGCAAAGGTTATCCATGCTGGTCGCCTCCCCCACGGAGGCGTGGATCGAAACTGGGTCGAGTATGACGACCATTCCTTCGGCAAGCGGTCACCTCCCCACGGAGGCGTGGATCGAAACTCGCTCCACTTCAACTCTTCGCGTAGGGCTCCGCGTCGCCTCCCCCACGGAGGCGTGGATCGAAACAACGAGGAGCGGCAGCACTTCTGGACGGTCGAGGGTCGCCTCCCCCACGGAGGCGTGGATCGAAACTTTTCTAGCACCGACAAAGCCGCGTGGAAGTTGGGGGGCGTCTCCCTGCGGAGGCGTCGACGATGCAAACTCGAGTGACTATGTCTGACCGGGGGCGTCCTGCGCATCCACCACCCGGAATCGATTATTCGGCAAAGAATGCCGACTTCGTTTCCGCAAGCCTTGGAAGCGATTTCAGGATTTCCCGAAGGTGCACATGCATCGCCTCCTCCGCATCGGCAGGCAACCCTTGCTCGATCGCATCGACGATGCGGACATGCTGATCGATCAGAACCTCCAACGGGGTTGCCTGCGGCAGAGACAGATATCGAACCCGATCCATCTGGGCCTTGAGCGTATCCAATACGCGCCAGGCATCCTCGCATCCGACGCTTGCGGCAACTGCCTGGTGAAACTGTTCATCCAACCGGAGAAACCCAGAATGGTTTCCGCTTGCTGCGGCGGCACGTTGCTGCCCAACGAGTCCATGCAGGGTCGTTATTGCGTCACCACATCTTTGCGAGGCCGCCTTTCTCACGATGGCGACCTCGATCGCCTCCCTTAGAAATTGCGCATTCTGCACCTCGCGCTTGGAGATGAGACGGACGATCGTGCCCCGCTGCGGCCGGATTTCGACGAGCCCCGCCTCGCTCAGCTTGATCAGCGCTTCACGCACCGGCTGACGGGATACACCGAGACGACTGGCAAGCTCCGCCTCGGACAGACTGTGACCGGGCCGCAATTCGAGTTGAACGATGGCCGACCGAAGAGCCTCGTAGACACGCCCACCGACGCTTGATTGACGGGCCCGGGACGGATCGCTGGGCAGGGGTTTCAGAGTGAAGCCTGACATGTTGACTCTACGTATACTACCATACTAGTGTTGTACAGAGGCTGGAGGGCCCGCCGCAACAGGGAGGAAAGATCATGAAACTCATCTCCATCACTACGCTTCTCACTACCGCTGCACTGGCGTTCGCGTCGCCTGCGTTGTCGGCAGACTATACACTCAGCATCAACACCGCACTTACTACCGACGACCCCCTCTACAAAGGACTCGAGAGCTTCCGCGATTCGGTTGCCGAACGGACAGGCGGCGCAATCGAGGTGAAGCTGTTTCCGAACTCGCAGCTCGGTCCGGATGAAGACGTCCTGGAGCAGGCGCGCGCCGGCGCACCAGTGGCCGTGGTTGTCGATGGTGGGCGTCTCGCCGTTTTCCAGAAGGAGTTCGGCGTCCTCGGCGCGCCTTATCTGGCCTCCGGCTATGACGGCATGCGCAAGATCGTCACCTCGCCGATCTTCGAGGAGTGGGTCACCAAGCTGAAAACGGCCTCGGGCCACCAGGTCCTGTCCTTTAACTGGTGGCAGGGTGAGCGGCAGCTTTGGACCAGCAAGCCGGTGACCACGCCTGCCGATCTTTCCGGCAGCCGCATGCGCACGCCGGGCGCCCCGGTCTGGGTCGAGACGATCAAGGCCATGGGTGCGACACCGACGCCGATGCCCTTTGCGGAGGTCTATTCGGCCTTGCAGCAGAACGTCATCGATTCCGTCGAAGCCCAGCTACCGGCGGGGCAGGGAGCCAAGCTCTTCGAAGTCACCAAGGAACTGACCAAAACCGGCCACATCAACCTGATCACCGGCCTCATAACCAGCGCGGCCTGGTTCGACAGCCTTCCCGCGGAACTGCAGACTGCTTTGCGGGAAGAAGCCCTGAAGGCAGGCGACGTCGCCTCATTTGGTACGCGCGATGCACTCGCGAAGATCGAGGAAGATCTGAAGGCTGCGGGCATGAATATTGCGGAGATCGATGTTACGCCGTTCCGCGAGGCGACTGCCGGAGTCTACGAAACGCTGGGCTACGCGGAACTTCGCGAGCAACTCCAGAAGATCGCTGCCGAGTAAAAACGGCATGACAAGGGGCGTGCATGCGCCCCTTTTTTTCTAAATCCAGATAGGTCGATCCCATGCTCAAACGCCTGGCACAACTCGAGTTTGCCATCGCCGCAATCATCCTCGGCGTAATCGTCGTGCTCGTTTTCCTAGCGGCCGTGATGCGCTTTTTCGGATACCCGCTCATCTGGTCGGTGGACATGGCGCAGCTGCTGTTCATCTGGCTCTGCTTTTTCGGGGCAGCCCGCGCGATGCGCGAGAAGGGACATCTGGGCATCGACCTCCTCATTCGCTGGCTCAAGCCCCGCCACAGGCTGTGGCTTGAATACGCGATGTCGCTGATCATCCTCGTGTTCCTGAGCTTCCTCGCGCTGGAAGGCTATAAACTGACGGTCCTCAACAGCCAGCGTCTGTTTGGCGACAGCGGCCTGTCCTATGCGTGGGTCACCTCCGCCGTACCGGTCGGTTGCCTGATGATCGGCGTTGCACTCCTCAACAACATGGTCTGGACGTGGCGCCGCAAGGACGATGGCAAGACCCTCGTTTACTCGCGCACGGAAACCGACTTCAGCACACCGACGGAACTTTGACATGGGCCTGATCACGATCCTCTTCTTCGCCTTCATGATAGTCGGCATGCCGGTAGCCTTCGCGATAGGCATTTCCGGCTTTGTCTTCTTCCTCAGCGACCCGGTCATGCCGATCTCGATCGCGGTCCAGAAAATCGCGACGATGAGCCAGAGCTTTCCGCTGCTCGCGGTTCCGTTCTTCGTTTTTGCCGGCCACCTGATGAACGAGAGCGGCATCACCGACCGGCACTTCAAATTCTCCTATGTCGCCGTCGGCTGGATGGCTGGGGGTCTTGCGCAGGTTGCCATCGTCCTGTCCACGGTCATGGGCGGCGTCTCCGGCTCGGCCGTTGCCGACGCTGCGATGGAGGCACGGATCCTCGGGCCGACGATGATCGCAAAGGGTTATGGAAAAGGCTTTTCCGCGGCTGCCATTGCAGTCGGCTCGCTGATCACCGCAACCATCCCGCCAAGCATAGGCCTCATCCTCTACGGCTATGTAGGCAATGTCTCGATCGGCCGCCTCTTCGTTGCCGGCATCATTCCGGGCCTTCTGATGATGATCGGGCTGATGACGACCACTTATCTCGTTGCCAAGCGCCGCGGCTACGTGGTGGCCGATACGGAACGGCCGACATTCAGGGCATTGGCGACCGCGGTCTGGGGTGCCAAGTGGGCCCTGTTTTTCCCCGTTGCGCTCGTGTTGACGATCCGGGGCGGCGTGTTCACGCCTTCCGAAGTGGGGGCCTTCGCCGTCGTATATGCGTTCCTGGTCGGCTTCCTCGCGCACAGGGAGTTGAGTTTCGAAAAGGCCAAACGGGCCTTCGCACATGCGATCTCGGATATCGGCCTGATCATGATCATCATCCTGATGTCCGGCATGGTGGGCTTCGCCATCATCTATCTTCAGGTTCCGCAAGGAATATCGTCGTGGATGCTAGCCGGCATCGAGAGCCCTGCCGCCATAGTTCTCATCATCCTCCTCTTCCTGCTGATCGCCGGCTGCTTCATCGAAAGTACCGTGCTGGTGCTCCTGCTGACGCCTATCTTCGTCCCCATTATCACACAGGTCGGCATCGATCCCGTACATTTCGGGATTCTGATGATGAGCATCGTCACCCTTGGCGGAATGACGCCGCCCGTAGGCGTGGCAATGTATGCCGTCTGCTCGCTCATGAACGTGAAGATCGAGGAATATACGATCGAGTCGCTGCCCTTCGTCGCGACAATCATCGGGCTGATCATCGTCCTGCTGTTCATGCCGGGCCTCGTTCTCTGGTTGCCGAACCTCGCGTTCGGCTGACGATCACGTTCAAGGAAGATAGAACATGAGGCAGACGTGGAGATGGTTCGGGCCGGTGGACAAGGTAACCGTCCGCGACGCCCGGCAGGCCGGTGCAGAGGGTATCGTTTCGGCTTTGCATCATGTGCCTTACGGCGCTGTGTGGACAACCGAAGAAATCACTCGGCGGCAACGGGAGATTTCGCTGGATGCGGATGGCCGGTCGACGGGGCTTGCCTGGGAGGTGGTGGAAAGCCTGCCGATTTCCGAGGAGATCAAGACCCAGACCGGAGAATGGCGCGTACACCTCGCCAACTACATCGCCTCGATGGAAAATCTGGCCCGGGCAGGGCTGGAGGTGATCTGCTACAACTTCATGCCGGTACTCGACTGGACCCGAACGGATCTGGCCTGGCGGGTTGCTCACGGCGGCACGACCATGCGCTTCGAGCTGGTGGATTTCATCGCCTATGACCTTTTCATCCTGCAGCGGCGCGGAGCAGAAGATGATTATCCGCATGAGCTGCGCGAAGAGGCACGACATCGCTTTGCGGGAATGGCAACGGAACGACGCCTGCAGCTTTCGCGCAACGTCAATGCCGGATTGCCGGGCGCCGCTGCCCAGCCGTCGTTGGATGCTCTCAGAGACCAGCTCGATCGCTATCGCTCGATCGACGAGAATTGCCTGCGGGGTCATTTGATCGACTTCCTCGCAGAGGTCATACCGCATGCGGAACATCTCGGCCTACGCCTCTGCTGTCATCCCGACGATCCGCCGTTTCCGCTACTGGGCCTTCCCCGTATCATGTCGACAGAAGCACATTACAACGCGGTGCTGGAGGCGGTTCCAAATATCGCCAGCGGGGTCACCTTCTGCACAGGCTCCCTCGGGGCGCGTGCAGATAATGATCTCGCAGGCATGGCCGAGCGTCTGGGGCCGCGCATCCATTTCGCCCACCTGCGTAACGTCAAGCGCGAGACCGAAGGGATCCCGTGTTCCTTCCATGAGGATGAACATCTCGCCGGCGATACCGACATGGTATCCGTCATCGCATCTCTGCTGCGCGAGGAGAAACGGCGACGTGAGGAGGGACGCAGCGACTGCATCATTCCTTTCCGGCCGGACCACGGACAGGACATCCTCGGCGACGCCGATCGGCATGCCCAGCCTGGCTATCCCGCGATCGGCCGCCTGAAAGGGCTGGCGGAACTGCGAGGCGTTGCTGCGGCATTGGCCGACAGGGTTTAAAACAGACGGATTTGACCGTTTTCGGCCATCGGCCGCCGCAGCACGATCGGTATTTCCCGCAGAGACTTCGCGGCTGACACACGCGTGATTTCGACAAAGTCGGAACGCCGAGAGCTTCTTCGCGGACAAGTTCAAGGCTCGGGCGCCGACGACGCCGCGGGCCAATCTTTGTCCATGTCGACCGTGACAGTCTCATGCTTTTCCTGCCAACCATCCACGCCGCCCGGGAACCAGTGGACACTGGTATAGCCCTGCGCCACCAGACGCTTGCCGACATTCCAGCTTCCCCAGCATAGGGGTTGGCAGAAGACTACGATCGGCCTGGCACGGTCGCCTTGCGTCAGGTCTTCGATACGGCGGAGAAAAGCCTCCTCTCGTGCCGCCCCCAGCGTGGCAGAGCCCGCGCCGGGAAGCCAGACCGCCTTCGGGATGGAGCGATGCGTCGGCAACCAGAGCCGATCCCCGGAAAATCCCTCAGGCTTCTTGTCGGCGGGACCAATATCCAGAAGGACCGGATCTCTCGGCAGGAGCCCCTCGAGACCCGCCAGATCGATCACAACTGCCCCCTGCAGCGTGCGCGGTGTTTCCCCTCGCATGGGGCCGCTCCACAGCCCTTCCGGTTCCCTCACCTGGGCGAATGCTCCATTCTCCGCGAAGGCAGCCAGAGTTAACACGACGGCAAGGAAAATGACCCGCGGTACGTCTTGCAACATATCCGGCTCCCTAATTGATTGTCGGCGGAATGTCGAAACTCTGCTCCCACCGCCCCTCCTTGTTGTCGGATGCAACCACCTTGAGCGGCGCCCGGCCCGTCGGGACGAAGTTGAAGCCGATGGCAGGATTGGTGGAGAGCGAAATGTCTCCGGCAACTTCCAGCACAAGCTGGTCGCCCTGGGAAACGGTCACCTTATTTACATACCGGGGAGGCGTATAAAGCCGGGTGAGTTGGTTCATCTGCATGCCGGTGAAATTCGGGTGGCGGATCATCAGGGTCGCTTCCGCAGGCTTCCCCTGCCGGACGTTGTCTGCGAACTTCATTCGCATGTCGCCCATCCCCTTCATCGCTTCGGCATCGCTCGGTCCGGAAGGCGCCGAACATCCACCAGTGGCTTTCACGAAGGCGGCATTGGAGAAAAGCCCTCCGTCCTTCGTTTCGACAACGGCGTGAATATTGGTGTAGGTATCCACCCGAACGCGCAGGTGTAGTGTTCCGGGATCGGCGGCCGGGCCGAAGGTGACATGGGCCGCCAGGGGGACAGGGTTATCGTCAATCACGAGATAGACGGACTTGATCTTGTTCTTGTTCGGCATGGTAAGAGTGATCGGCACGAGTGCCGCGTCCTGCGCGCGTTTTGGTGCCTCAATCTTGATCAATGAATCTGTCGGAACGACCTCGCGGGCTTCAAAGAGGTAGTCCGCGATCTGTTGCCAGCGTTCCTCCCTCTCGGCGTCCAGTTCGGTGGCATTCACGCTGGGCGCCGTACCGAGGCAGAATATCGTGAGCAGAGCAGTCGCAAAGGTCCGTCGCATTATCGGCATCATCTTCTCCTCCCTGCGTTACGTGAGAGCTATTCCCATTCAAGTTCCTTGTATGCCTGGATGACGTTGCGCTCGTGATAGTCGCTGAACAACGCCCAGCCCGCTCCGTCCCCGGCCGCAACCTTGTGACTTGCCTCGTCTATCGCAAGACCGGCCTCGATCGCGTCCCGTGTCTCCTCGTAGAGTAGTCTCAGATATCTCACCTGCCGGTCCATCGATGTCACGAAATCCACCATTGCGGGGCCATGACCCGGCACGGCGCGGGCGGCGCCAAGATCTTTCATCCGCTCCGCTTCCGCCAACCACCCGGTCAGGCTACCGTCCAGCGAAGGAACGCGATCCACAAAAAGCAGGTCGGCAGGAAAGAACGTGCCGGACGACATGTCGAGCATCGACAGGTCACAATCGGTATGAGCCGTCGGATGGGCGGTGATCCGCAGGCGCCGGTCGCCGAGATCGATTTCTGCAACATTGTCGACCTCCCGTGTGGGATAGACGACATCGCCAAGGTTATCCGCGCCAAGGATGTCCGCGAGGCGCTCTCGGTAGTAACCTCCGCGCACTTCCATCGCAGCCCTGAGACGAGAATGACCGATAAACTCCGGCTGCTCGTCGATAAAGGCGGCGGCGCCGAAACAATGATCCGGATGGACATGGGTCAACATCACGTGCCGGATCGGCTTGCTGGTCCGCTCCCTGATCTGGCTCCGAAGCCAGGTTCCGTCTGCCAGGCTGCCACCAGGATCGGTAACGAGAACGCTGTCGCGTCCGACGATAAACCCGATATTCGCAATTCCGCCCATGTTTGCCGACGACGCTTCCTCATGCGGCGCTTCTCGGATGAAGAGACCTTTGCCGAGTTCCGTCAGCTTGCGAGATCCGGCTGCGAAGCCGGATTGAGGAAAACAGCACAGGCAGAAACCCATCGCCAGGGCTTCACGGCGTGTAAAGCCCCCACCGATAGCTGACTGTCTGGCGCAGTCGGCAGACTGATGCCTTTCGATCGACATATTCTAAAATATCACGTTCAGTGACTATCCGGTAGCATCCTTTCCGCAGTCGGAAGAAAGCTTGGCCAGGGAGACAGTCATCTTCTTGGGATGTTGGAGGCCGAACGCGTATAGCGCGGATCGAGCCTGCAGCGAATGAAGGTCATCGCTGCTCCGCAAACCCAGGTGAATGGAGGATGTAGCACATCGCGCATCGGTTGGGATGAAGGCGGGAAACAGCGACAATCACCGGCCGCCGGAGGAAACCTTCCCCCACGACCGGTGAGCTTCTGAAATCACGCCGCCAACGCTCCGGACTTCTTCGCTACCCAGCTGGCGACATAATCCATCAACGCGGGCGAGAGGCAGTCATAGGGCTCCAGCCCAAGCTCTCGCAGGCGCGCCCGGATTGCATCCATGCGGCTCGGATCGACACCGGCCTCGATGACCGACGAGACGAAGGCTGCGAACTCCGGCGGCGCCCATCCGGATTCCTGGAAGCGCTCCGGATGCACGAAATCAAGTCCCTGGAAGGCGTGCTCCCTCTCGACCGGTCCATACATATGGACACCGCATTCACGGCACGCATGACGCTGGATCAGTGCGGAGGTATCCACCACCTGCAGTTTGTCGCCATTCTCGAGCACCGTCACCTTGTCGTGCGGCACGACGGCGACGACCGAGAAGACGGTGCCTTTCGGCTTCCAGCATTTCGTGCAGCCACAAACGTGGTTATGCGCGACCTGCCCCTCGATTCTCACCTTCACCGGCCGATCTGCACAGGCGCAGACGAGGGTGCCTCCCGAAAAACTCGAATTGGCCGGTTTGATACCATCATCCACGGCTGGATGTATGCGGACTGCACTTTCCATGGCATGCCACCTCCCCTGTTGAGCCGAAGCCAGGCTCGCTTTCGGACCTGTCTTTCGACATTGAAGCTACGCGCCGGTCGTCCTCTCAATAGACGACCACGCTTCGAATGCTGTCACCGCGGTGCATGAGTTCGAAGCCCTTGTTGATGTCTTCGAGGCCCATGGTATGGGTGATCATCGGGTCGATCTCGATCTTGCCCTCCATGTACC
>JAEWKX010000291.1 GCA_023393575.1 Pseudomonadota bacterium | reverse complement strand
CCTTCGACATGGCCAATACCGAGAAACTCAACGACTTCCGCCAGGATTCCGCTCGTCTCGGCATCACGGTCGTGCCGCCCTCGGTGCAGACCTCGTTTCGCCGGTTCGAGACGGAAGAAAACAGGATCTATTATGCGCTTGCGGCGCTCAAGGGCGTGGGCGAGTCGGCCGTAGATCACATCGTCGAGGTGCGTGGCGACAAGCCCTTCGGCTCTATCGAGGACTTCTGCCTGAGGATCGATCCGAAGCAGATCAATCGCCGCGTGCTGGAAAGCCTGATTTGCGCCGGCGCCTTCGATTGCTTCGGGCGGGACAGGGCCGAGTTGATCGGCGGCCTCGACCGGATTATCGGGTACGCGCAGCGCGCGCAGGAGAACAAGAGCAGCGGCCAGTCGGACATGTTCGGCTCATCCTCTGCCACTGGACCGGAAACGCTGATCTTCCCGCCTTTCACGCCCTGGGTTCCGTCGGAGAAGTTGATGCGGGAATATCAGGTGCTCGGCTTCTATCTGTCTGCCCATCCGTTGGATTCCTACCGTGACGTGCTGGCGAAGATGCGGGTCCAGAGTTTCGCGGAGTTTTCGGGCGCGGTGAAGCAGGGGGCGACAGCCGGGCGCCTGGCCGGAACGGTTACCGGCCGTCAGGAGCGGAAGACCCGAACCGGCAACAAGATGGGGATCGTCACCTTCTCCGATGCCTCCGGCCAGTTCGAGGCCGTCCTGTTCTCCGAGGCACTCGCGCAGTACCGGGACCTGCTGGAGCCCGGTAAATCGCTGGTCATCACGGTGCAGGCGGATGAACGTCCGGAAGGTATTGGTCTGCGGATCCAGACAGCCGCCTCGCTCGAGGAGCAATCGGTCCGCATGCAGAAGGCCCTGCGCGTCTACGTTCGGGATTCGGGGCCTCTGAAGACGGTTGCCCGGCACCTGAATACGAAGGGCGATGGCCTCGTCTCCTTCATCGTCATCAAGGATGATGGCCAGCGCGAGATCGAGGTCGAGTTGACGGAGAAGTTCCGGATCTCGCCCGAGATTGCCGCCGCGCTGCGGGCCGCGCCCGGCGTCGTGGATGTCGAACTGGTCTGACGAGCGTCGCGGGAGGACGCTCGGCGGCGTCGGTGTCCTTTGAACCTCTTGATCTAATAGAGACCGACGCCGTTCCGGTAGGAGCGGAGAGACGGACGGCGGGGCTTGCTCGGCTTGTCCGATACAGCCTGCGCCGTGGCAACCTGCGGCTTGGAGCGGGTCAGGGTAACAAAATCGGTTCCCTTGCCGGTTTCCGGCCCGAGCCCCTGATCGGTGATCGTCAACGATGTGCCGTTGCTCATCAGCGTGGCGATCCGTTCCTTCACCTCTGATGGAATGTCGAGGCGATCGAGCGCCTCGGAGGCGGACGATGCACTTGCTTCAGGTGCAATCCCGAGCCTGCCGCGCTCGGCGGATGACAGCGCGTTCGGCAGCGTCATGCCGTGCCACACGGCCTTTTCATGCGCCGGATCCACGTCGCTGGCGCTGAAGAAGTGCGTGCCGAGCGGTTTTTCCGGCTCCCGGATGCCGACAGGAGCCTCGAAGAGAGGCCTGAAGTTTTCCCGCACGAGCAGTTGGCCCGTCGGCGGCATCTCCTTTCCGGTCGTGTGGTAGAGTGCTTCCAGAAATGCTCCCGAAACGCGGGCGCCGTCGGAGGGAAGTCCCTTCCAGCGCTTGAACCCGGCAATGGCATCGCGCGTCTTGGAGCCGGCAAGTCCGTCGGGAAGGCCGGCGTCGAAGCCGAGATGGTTCAGCAGCACCTGGACGTCATGAACGGTCTCGCGCTCTCCGCGGCGGTGGACGAGGATTTTCAACGGTGCCCGCTCGACCGGAGAGATCGAAGCCGTGACCGTCATGTCGGGAGCAGTGTCGGTGAGGTTCATGGCCACCTCGTACGGTCCGGATGTCTTTCGCTTCACCGTGGGCCGCAGGTCGATGTCGGAAAGCAGCGGCTCCGACGGCAGAGGCTTCAGCGGTGCGAAAAGGTTGACGTGTTCGATGCGGACTGGCTCGATCGGTCCATCCGAGATGATGACGTGCAGTCCCGGCTCCGTCATGCCGAACAGGGTCTTTGCAAAGCCGCGTGGAAGGCGCACGCACCCGTGCGACGCGGGATAGTCCGGCACGTGGCCCTCGTGCAAGGCGATTCCCGACCAGGTCAGGCGCTGCATGAAGGGCATGGGCGCGTTCGAATAGATGTTGGACTCGTGATATTTCCGCTTTTCCAGGATCGAGAAGATCCCGCTCGGTGTCGTGTGGCCGGCCTTGCCGGTGGAGACACGCGAGGTGGTGACCACCGTCTCGCCGTCATAGATCTTCATCGATTGCGTCGCCGTAGAGATGACGATCTGAAGGGGCCGCTGCGTCTCGGCGGATGCGGGATGCGACAGGGCCGTCGCGGATACAAGACCAAACCCAAACACGATGCGACGCAACATGGACAACCTCTCACGCAATACAGAGCGGTCACGTTAGCGCTGGCTGATTAAAGAAGGTTTTCGGAAAAATGGAGGGAAGTCACAGCAGCACTCTTTTCCCTCACTTTTCATTGATCGCGACGGCGATCTCCGAACGTGTAGCCGGTCTCCACTGCCGCCTTGCCGAAACGATCACGCAGCCGGTCCATGGCTGCTTCGGCTGCAGCCCGGCGGCCGGCGGAAGGATCGACGAGATCCGGCGGGTTGGCTTGCGCGGGGTCGCATAGGTCGGTGGTGCCGATGCCGATCAACCGGAACTTCGTACCGTCCGCCTCCCGTTCGAGAAGCGAAAGACCGGTTCGGAAGATGCGGTCTGCGAGTTGCGTCGGGTCCTCCAGACGCCGGGTGCGGGTTCGAATCCTGAAGTCGGACGTCTTGAGTTTCAGGACGACCGTATGTCCGGCGATGGCGTGCTTCTTCAGTCTTGCCGAAACTTTCTCCGACAGCCTGCGCAGGATCGGGACGAGATCCTCGTGGCGCGAGATGTCCGCGAAGAAGGTCGTCTCGGCGGACACGCTCTTCGCCGGATCGTTGGGATGGACATCGCGGTCGTCGATGCCGCGCGCCAGGCGGTAGAGGCGCTGGCCCATGGAGCCGTAGCGCCGCATGAGGTCGCTCTCTTCCATCGCCTGCAACTGGCCGATCATGCGGATGCCGTCGGCTTCCAGTACGCCGCCGAAGGCTTTGCCCACGCCCCAGATGGTGGTAACCGGGCGAGAGGCCAGGAATTCCATCGCCTCCCCCTGTCCAAGCACGGAGAAGCCGCGTGGCTTCTGCAGGTCGGAGCCGACCTTGGCGAGGAATTTGCAATAGGACAACCCGATGGAGATGGTTATGCCGATCTCCGCCTCCACCCGCCTGGCGAGCTTCGCCAGGATGCGGGCAGGCGGATCATGATGGAGCTTTTCGGTGCCGTGGAGGTCGAGGAACGCCTCGTCGATGGAGAGCGGCTGTACCAGCGGCGTCAGGTCCAGCATGAGTTGCCGTATCTGTCGTCCGACCTTCGCATACTTCTCCATGTCAGGCCTGATCACGATGGCGTCGGGACAGGCTTCGAGCGCCTTGAACATCGGCATTGCGGAGCGCACGCCGTTGATCCGGGCGATATAGCAGGCCGTTGCGACGACGCCTCGCTTCCCGCCGCCGACGATCAGCGGTTTGTCGGCGAGCTCCGGATTGTCGCGCTTCTCGATGGCGGCGTAAAACGCGTCGCAGTCTATGTGGGCAATCTTCAGGTCGTATAGTTCCGAGTGATAGATGACACGCGGACTGCCGCAGCTGTAGCATCGGCGCAACTGCGCCTTCTGCTCGGCAAGGCAGTCACGACAGAAGCCGGGATGGGTGTCGGTCGCACGTGTCATGGGCGGAACAGAAATTGAACATCTGCACCGTAGCGCCTGCCGGTCGATGGCTCAATGCCTGTTCGTCATCCATCCACATCGGGAAGGCCGACCTGTCACGTTTGGCCGGAGTCCAATGCCGGTTTGGTATAGTGGCGGGCAGCCGCTGCAACCGACTCGGGTTTGGTGCCCGTCGCCTCGCAGAACGCCAGCAAGGTCGGCTCATGCGCCATGACGAAATCGATCATGCCTGCGAGGAAGCCGCTGTCGGTCACCGCGTGGCGGAGCTGGTCCGCTTCCAGTCCGCTCAGGGCAAGGAAGCGCCGGAGCATGTCGGGTTCCGAAGCGAGCCAGCCCAGTATGGCGACGGCAATCTTCTCCGCAGCCTCCGGGCCCAGGAGAACGTTTTTGGGATCGTGTCGCATTGCCTGCAAAAGGTTACCTCTTTTTCAACCAACTGGCCCTAAGGTCGAGGCATTGACGGACGTGGAATCGGCCGTAGGCGAGCTTATATATTCAATGAAGGCTTGCAAGGCGGGATCGGAGACGGAGCGCATGCCCAAGCGGGTCATGATTGTCGAAGACAATGAGCTGAACATGAAGCTCTTCCGCGATCTGATCGAGGCTTGCGGCTATGAGACCATCCAGACGCGCAACGGCATGGAGGCGATGGACCTCGCACGCAAGCATCGTCCCGACCTTATCCTGATGGATATCCAGCTTCCCGAGGTCTCCGGACTGGAAGTCACGAAATGGCTCAAGGAAGACGATGAGCTCCACATCATCCCCGTGATCGCCGTCACCGCCTTCGCGATGAAGGGCGACGAGGAACGGATTCGCCAGGGAGGCTGCGAGGCTTACGTATCGAAGCCGATCTCGGTTCCGAAGTTCATTGAGACCATCAAGACGTATCTGGGCGACGCATGAGACCGGAGCGCTGGGCATGACAGCACGGATCCTGGTGGTTGATGACGTTCCGGCCAACGTGAAGCTGCTCGAAGCGCGCTTGCTTGCGGAATACTTCGACGTTCTGACGGTCGAGGATGGCTTCAAGGCGTTGGAGATCTGCGAGCGCACCCATGTCGACCTGATCCTCCTCGACATCATGATGCCCGGTATCAGCGGCTTTGAGGTCTGCGAGCGCCTGAAGGCCGATCC
>JAEWKX010000244.1 GCA_023393575.1 Pseudomonadota bacterium | reverse complement strand
GCCTTCGCCATGGCAATCCCGAAGAACACCAGGAGCACCTTCAGCAGGAACCAGATGACGCCCGGTACCCAGTTGATCAGCCAGAAGTCGAACGGCGGCAACCAGCCTCCCAGGAAAAGGATCGTCGTCAGCGAGCAGATCAGCAGGATCGCCGCATACTCGCCGAGCATCAGCATCATGTAGGGTGCCGAGGAATACTCGACCATGTAGCCGGCCACCAGCTCGGATTCCGCTTCCGGAAGGTCGAAAGGCGGGCGGTTGGTTTCAGCAAGACCCGAGATGATGAAGACGACGAACATCGGGAAGAGCGGCAGCCAGTGCCAGTCGAGGAAGGAGTTCGGCAGGCCCATCATCGTGCCGAGACCATCCTTCTGCGCGAAGACCATGTCCGACAGGTTGAGCGAGCCGACGCAGAGCAGCACCGTAACGATCACGAAGCCGATCGAGACTTCATAGGAGACCATCTGCGCCGCGGAGCGCAGTGCACCGAGGAACGGGTACTTCGAATTCGACGCCCAGCCCGACATGATCACGCCGTAGACCTCGAGCGAGGAGATGGCGAAGACGTAGAGGATGCCCACGTTGATGTTGGCGACCACCCAGTTCTCGTTGAACGGGATCACGGCCCAGGTGGCCAATGCCAGGGTCACGGCCACGAGCGGGGCGATCAGGAAGACGCCCTTGTTGGCGCCCGACGGAATGATCGGCTCCTTGAAGACGAACTTCAAAAGGTCGGCGAAGGACTGGAACAAGCCCCAGGGGCCTACGACGTTCGGGCCGCGGCGCAGCTGGACGGCCGCCCAGATCTTGCGGTCGGCGTAGAGGATATAGGCGATGAAGACCAGGAGGCAGACGAGAACGAGCAGCGACTGCCCGATCATCACCAGCGCCGGCCATGCGTAGGTCGAGAAAAATGTACCGTCCATAATCCTGTTACTCCGCCGCAGCCTTGAGATTGTTGCGGGCCAGCGCCGAGCACTCGGCCATCACGGCCGATGCCCGCGCGATCGGGTTCGTCAAATAGAAGTCTGTGATCGGGGACGCAAATGCCGACTTGCTCATCTCACCGGCTTTTTGTCCCAGGGCCGCCACGGGAGCGACGTCGCCGGCGGCGATTTCGTCCAGCTCGGCGAGATGCGGGTAGGCTTCGTAGAGCTTCGTCCGCAGTGCGGCAAGCGAATCGAACGGCAGCTTCCTGCCGAGCACATCCGAAAGCGCACGGATGATCGCCCAGTCTTCGCGCGCCTCGCCCGGTGGGAAGCCTGCGCGGTTGCCCATCTGCACCCGGCCCTCGGTGTTGACCCAGGTGCCGGACTTTTCCGTATAGGTGGCGGCCGGCAGGATGACATCGGCATGATGGGCACCGTTATCGCCGTGGCTACCGATATAGACGGTGAACTCGGCACTCTTGCGGGTGAAGTCCATCTCGTCGGCGCCGAGCAGGAAGAGCACGTCCATGTTCGCCAGCATGTCGGCAGCGCCGACACCGTTCCCACCCGGGACGAAGCCAATATCCAGGCCGCCGACGCGAGCGGCCGCAGTATGCAGTACGCCGACGCCGTTCCCCTCTTCCGTGACGGCTCCGATAGAGCCTGCGAGCTTTGCGGCGGCGCTGAGAATGGCGGCACCGTCCGGGCGCGACAGAGCGCCCTGCCCGACGATGACCATCGGGTTCTTCGCAGTACGAAGGGTCTCCAGGAAGCTGCCGGAGCCGTTGGCGAGTTCGCTCAGGCTGTCCGGCCCGGAGCCGAGATATTCGTAGTCATACCGCAGATCGCCCCCCTCGCCGATCACTCCGATGGGGAAGTCGCCGCGGCGCCAACGCTTGCGGATGCGGGCATTGAGGACCGCAGCCTCCAGCCGCGGATTGGCGCCGATCAGCAGAAGCGCGCCGGCATGCTCGATGCCCTCGATCGTCGGGTTGAAGAGATAGCTCGCACGGCCGAGCGACGGGTCGAGCGCGACGCCGTCCTGACGGCAATCGAGGTTCTCCGAGCCGAGCGAGCGGATGAGCTCCTTCAACGCGTACATTTCCTCGACCGCGGCGAGATCGCCGGCGATCGCACCGATCCTGTCCGCGGAAGTGGCCGAGACGGCAGCCTTGATCGCTGCGAAGGCCTCGCCCCAGCTTGCCGGCTGCAGGCGGCCGTCACGGCGCACATAGGGCCGGTCGAGGCGCTGCGTCTTCAGCCCGTCCCAGATGAAGCGGGTCTTGTCGGAGATCCACTCCTCGTTCACCAGTTCGTTGACGCGCGGCATGATGCGCATGACTTCACGGCCGCGGGTATCGACCCGGATGGCGGAGCCGAGCGCATCCATCACATCGATCGATTCCGTCTTGTTCAGTTCCCAGGGGCGTGCCGTGAAGGCGAAGGGTCGCGAGGTCAGCGCGCCGACGGGGCAAAGGTCGATGACATTGCCCTGCAACTCGGAGGTCATCGCGTGCTCGAGATAGGTGGTGATTTCGGCGTCCTCGCCGCGGCCGATCAGGCCCAGTTCAGAAACGCCGCCCACTTCCGTGGAAAACCGGACGCAGCGCGTGCAGTGGATGCAGCGGTTCATCACCGTCTTGACGAGCGGTCCGATGTACTTGTCCTCGACGGCGCGCTTGTTCTCCGCATAGCGGGAGGAGTCCATGCCGAAGGCCATGGCCTGGTCCTGCAGGTCGCATTCGCCGCCCTGGTCGCAGATCGGGCAATCCAGCGGGTGGTTGATGAGGAGGAACTCCATCACCCCTTCGCGAGCCTTTTTTACCATCGGGGTGTTGGTGAAGACTTCCGGCAGTTCGCCGTTCGGGCCGCCGCGGATGTCGCGCACGCCCATGGCACAGGAGGCTGCCGGCTTCGGCGGGCCGCCCTTTACCTCGACCAGGCACATGCGGCAGTTGCCCGCAACAGACAGACGCTCGTGGAAACAGAACCGCGGAACCTCGGCGCCGGCCTCCTCGCACGCCTGCAGCAGCGTGAAATGATCCGGAACCTCGATTTCCTTGCCGTCGACCTTCAGCTTTGCCATCGTCTCACTTACGTCCTGTGCTCAGTCCCGCGGCCGCGGCCGGGGAAAAATCCTTACTTCGCCAGCTTTCCGGCCTGGCCAACCCAATCGTCCCGGCCGATCCGCCCGTCCAGGCCGAGAGCCTGATCGAACGCCGCGACATCGGCATCCTTCCAGGCGGCAATCTGGCTCAGCCGGCTGATGCCCCGGGCGTTCAACACCGTCTCAAGCTTCGGCCCGATCCCGTCGATCTGCTTCAGGTCGTCACCGGCGGCCGCCTTTGCCGTGTCAGACTTGGAAGCCGACTTGGCCGCACCCGGCTTGGCCATCGCCTTGACCGGCGCCTTGGGCGCACGCGGCACTGTCCCGCCGGAGACAGCCTTCCGTTTCCCGACAGACGGGGCGGCAGGCACCGACCCAACCGCTTCCGGCTCCGGCGTCTCCGTCCGGCCTGGCGACATGCCGGGGGAAGCAGCCAGCCGGTTCTGCGCCTCCAGCGCGCCCTGAAGCGCACCGAAGAAGGCGCCGGCGAACTGGCCCGCAATGCTCATACCCACGGCGGTGGCGGCCGCCATTGCCGCGGTCGACTGCGCCAGCAACGGGTTGTTCGCCATGGCTTCGGCGAAATCCGCATAGGCGGAAGCCGCCGCCGGCTTTGCCGTCGTCGCTCCTTCCTGCTGCTCTTTCACCGACTTAGCCACGTCTCTTACTCCGCTGCTTCCATGACGGCGCCGTGTGCCATGGCATTATGGGTGTAGCGATCGATGCGGGCTTCGATCTCTGGACGGAAGTTGCGGATCAGGCCCTGGATCGGCCATGCGGCCGCGTCACCCAGCGCGCAGATCGTGTGCCCCTCGATCTGCTTCGACACCTGGAACAGCATGTCGATCTCGCGCTTCTGCGCATTGCCCTTCACCATGCGCTCCAGTACGCGCATCATCCAGCCGGTGCCTTCACGGCAAGGCGTGCACTGGCCGCAGCTCTCGTGCTTGAAGAAGGCGGCAATCCGCCAGATCGCCTTGATGATGTCCGTCGACTTGTCCATGACGATCATGCCGCCCGTGCCGAAGGAGGACTTCACCTCGCGCATCCCGTCGAAGTCCATGATCGCATCGGCCATGTCCTCGCCGCGCACCACCGGACAGGAAGCGCCACCGGGGATCACGCCCAGCAGATTGTCCCAGCCGCCGCGGATGCCGCCGCAATGTCGTTCGATGATCTCGCGGAACGACAGGCCCATGGCCTCTTCGAAGGTGCAGGGCTTGTTGACATGGCCGGAAACCATGAACAGCTTCGTGCCGACATTGTTCGGGCGGCCGATGGAGGAGAACCAGCCGGCGCCGCGGCGCAGGATGGTCGGCGCAACGGCGATCGATTCGACGTTGTTGACGGTGGTCGGGCAGCCGTAGAGGCCCATGTTCGCCGGGAAAGGAGGCTTCAGGCGCGGCTGGCCCTTCTTGCCCTCGAGGCTTTCCAGAAGCGCCGTTTCCTCGCCACAGATATAGGCGCCGGCGCCGTGGTGGACATAGATGTCCATGTCCCAGCCGTGCTTGTTGTTCTTGCCCAGCAGCCCTGCCTCGTAGCATTCGTCGATCGCGGCCTGCAGAGCCTCGCGCTCGCGGATATACTCGCCGCGAACATAGATGTAGGCCGTATGGGCGCCCATGGCGAAGCTTGCGATCACGCAGCCCTCGATCAGCGTATGCGGATCGTGGCGCATGATATCGCGGTCCTTGCAGGTGCCGGGCTCGGATTCGTCGGCGTTGACCACGAGATAGTGGGGACGTCCGTCGGATTCCTTCGGCATGAAGGACCATTTGAGGCCGGTCGGGAAGCCCGCACCGCCGCGACCGCGCAGCCCGGATGCCTTCATCTCCTCGATGATCCAGTCCCTGCCCTTTTCGAGGATCTGCTTGGTGCCGTCCCAATGCCCGCGGCCCATCGCCCCCTTCAGGGACTTGTCCTTGAGGCCGTAGATATTGGTAAAGATGCGATCCTGATCTTTTAGCATGATCTATTCCACCGGTCCGCCGGCTCCTGCCGGCCATTGTTCTGCATCATGCGGCCAAAGCGTTCGGCCACACAAGAAGTCGCACCCTTACGACGCGTCGCCTTCGGGCGTCGTCTTCTTCCGCGTCCGCTTCGGCTTGGCATCGCCGGAAACCGCACCGGGCTCGGGAGGCGCACCTTCGACGGCGCTCCCCGGCCGCTTGGTATCCGGCTTGGGCGTCGAGGCGGTGCCGGACAGCGGCTGCTGTTCGACGGCCTTGACGCGCTGCTTCGAGCCGGCCTTGTCGGTCAGCGGGGTCTTGATCGAGGGATCCGCCTCTTCCGCCGTATCGACAGGCCGGGCCGCATCGGCCGGCGGCACGGATGCCGCCGATGCCGCTTCGTCGGCGGCGCGTTTAGGCTCGAGGTCCTTTTGCACGGGCTTGACGTCGTCGTTCAGCGTCACCGGACCGCCGACGGGAGCGGAGAACTGACGGTCGATCTGCGGACCGGGCGTGATCTCATGAGGCTTGCCGGCATGGAAGCGGTCGATGATATGCTCAAGCTGCGTCGGCGTCAGATCCTCATAGGCGTCCTTGAAGATCATCACCATTGGCGCGTTCACGCAGGCGCCCTGACATTCGACCTCTTCCCAGGACAGCGTGCCATCCTCGTTGAGTTCGAACGGCTCGGAATGAATCTTCGACTTGCAGACCTTGATCAGATCTTCGGCACCGCGCAGCATGCATGGCGTCGTGCCGCAGACCTGCACATGGGCCCGTGTTCCGACCGGCTTCAGTTGGAACTGCGTGTAGAAGGTCGCCACTTCCAGCACGCGGATATAGGCCATGCCGAGTTTCTGGGCCACGTATTCGATGGCAGCCTTCGTCACCCAGCCGTCCTGCTCCTGCGCCCGCATGAGCAGCGGAATTACCGCCGACTGCTGGCGGCCTTCCGGATATTTGCGGATGGTCGTCTCAGCCCAGGCGGCATTCTCCTCGTTAAAGGCAAACGCCGCGGGTTGCACATTCTCTTCGGCCAGTCGACGAACAGACATTCTTCTTACGCCTTATCAGTCTTGGAAGCAGGCTGCCGCAGACCGGCGCCCATGATTGCGGTTGCAAAAGCCATCAGCGGTCGACCTCGCCGAAAACGATGTCGAGAGAACCGAGGATCGCAGAGACGTCGGCCAACTGGTGGCCGCGGCAAATGAAATCCATGGCCTGCAGGTGCGCGTAGCCGGGCGCCCGGATCTTCAGGCGATACGGCTTGTTTGTTCCGTCGGCCACGAGGTAGACGCCGAACTCGCCCTTCGGCGCCTCGACGGCCGCATAAACCTCGCCGGCCGGCACGTGATAACCTTCCGTGTAGAGCTTGAAGTGGTGGATCAGCGCTTCCATCGAGCGCTTCATCTCGCCACGCTTCGGCGGCACGACCTTACCGTCCAGCGACGACACCGGCCCCACCCGCGCATCGCCAAGCAGGCGATTGACGCACTGCTTCATGATCTTCACGGACTCGCGCATCTCGATCATGCGGATCAGGTAGCGGTCGAAGCAGTCGCCGTTCTTGCCGATCGGGATGTCGAAGTCCATGTCGGCATAGCATTCATAGGGCTGCGACATGCGCAGGTCCCAGGCGGCACCGGACCCACGGACCATAACGCCCGAGAAGCCCCAGGCCCAGCAGTCCTCCAGCTTGACGACGCCGATATCGACGTTGCGCTGCTTGAAGATGCGGTTGCCGGTCAGCAGTTCGTCGATATCGTCCAGCGTCTTGAGGAAAGGATCGCACCAGGCGCCGATGTCCTCCACGAGCTCCGGCGGCAGATCCTGGTGAACGCCGCCGGGACGGAAGTAGGCGGCATGCATGCGCGAACCGGAGGCCCGCTCATAGAACACCATCAGCTTCTCGCGCTCCTCGAAGCCCCAGAGCGGCGGCGTCAGCGCTCCGCCGTCCATTGCCTGGGTCGTGCCGTTCAGCAGGTGCGACAGGATGCGGCCGATTTCCGAATAGAGGACGCGGATCAGCTGGCCGCGGATCGGGATCTCGATGCCGAGCAGCTTCTCGACCGCCAGGCAGTAGGCGTGCTCCTGGTTCATCGGCGCGACGTAGTCGAGACGATCGAAATAGGGCAGAGCCTGGAGATAGGTCTTCGCCTCGATCAGCTTTTCGGTGCCGCGGTGAAGCAGGCCGATATGCGGATCGACCCGCTCGACGATTTCGCCGTCAAGCTCCAGCACCAGCCGAAGCACGCCGTGCGCCGCCGGATGCTGCGGTCCGAAGTTGATGTTGAAGTTGCGGACGTTGTGTTCGTTCATTCTGTCAGCTCCATGCC
>JAEWKX010000226.1 GCA_023393575.1 Pseudomonadota bacterium | reverse complement strand
CCGCAGACCGGGTGAAGGCGGCGCTGGCGGAAATCGCACCGGGCCTGCCTGAAGGTGTCGAGATCACCTACCCCTATGACACGACCCCCTTCGTCGAGCTTTCCATCGAGAAGGTCGTTCATACGTTGATCGAAGCAATCATCCTGGTTTTCGTGGTGCTTCTGATCTTCCTCCAGAACCTCCGCGCCACCCTGATTCCAATGATTGCCGTTCCCGTCGTCCTGCTGGGCACCTTCGGGATCCTCGCGATAACCGGGTATTCCATCAACACCCTCACCATGTTTGCCATGGTACTGGCGATCGGTCTTCTGGTCGACGATGCGATCGTCGTGGTCGAAAACGTCGAACGCATCATGGACGAGGAAGGCCTGCCTCCGCTGGAGGCGACCGAAAAATCCATGGGTGAGATCACCGGCGCCATCATCGGCATCGCACTTGTACTCACCGCCGTCTTCATCCCGATGGCGTTCTTTGGTGGCTCTACCGGCATCATCTACCGGCAGTTCTCGGTGACGATCGTCTCGGCCATGCTCTTGTCCGCACTCGTGGCGATCCTGCTGACGCCTGCCCTGTGCGCCACCATGCTCAAGCCGATCGATCATCACAGGAAGCAGCGAGGCATCGGCGCCTGGTTCAACCGCGGCTTCGACCGATCCACGAAAGGCTACGTGGCTTCGATCGGCTATCTGCTGAAGCGTCCCTTGCGGGTGCTCATCATCTTTGCAGTCGTAATCACGGGCTGCGCCTGGCTTTTCACACGCCTGCCAAGCTCGTTCCTACCGCAGGAAGACCAGGGCGTTCTGCTGACGATCGTCCAGACCCCTGCAGGCTCCACGACGGCACGGACCGATGCGGTGGTGAAGCAGGTCGAACAGTATTTTCTGGAGCAGGAAAAGGAGAACGTCTCCGACGTCTTCGGCGTGCTCGGCTTCAGCTTCGGCGGCTCCGGCCAGAACAATGCCATCGTATTCACCAAGCTCAAAGACTTTGCAGAGCGGACAGGCCCGGGCCAGTCGGCCGCCGAGATCGTTCAACGCGCCGGCGGTTACTTCTTTACGCTGCGCGACGCCCAGGTCTTCCCGCTGCTCCCACCGGCCATTCAGGGTCTCGGCACCTCCAGCGGCTTTTCCATGTACCTCGTGGATAGCGGCGGCAACGGCAACGACGCGCTCACCAATGCATATCAGCAACTGATCCAGAATTCGGCGACAAACCCCAACATCAGCTCCCTGCGCACAAACAGCCAGCGGGCGGAGACGCAACTCAAGATTCTCCTCGATCAGGAGAAACTCGGGGCAATGGGCGTCGACCTGGCGACCGTTAACTCCATGCTGTCGACGATCTTCGCCGGCCGCGACGTCAACGATTTCACGCTGAACAATGAACTGAAGCCAGTCTACGTGCAGGCCGACGCACCTTTCCGGATGCAGCCGGACGACCTGAAATACTGGTATGCTCGCAACAGTGCCGGGGAAATGGTTCCCTTCTCCACTTTCAGCACCGTCGAATGGGTCGGCGGAACCCCACAACTGGCACGCTTCAATGGAACGAGCGCCATCTCGCTTGATGGTGCCGCGGGACCGGGCGTGAGCACGGGACAAGCGATGAATGAAATGGAACGGCTTACCGGTGATCTTCCCGGCGGCTACTCGGTTGCATGGCAAGGCATTTCCTATCAGGAACGTCTGTCCGGATCGCAAGCGCCCATGCTCTACGCGCTATCGGTCCTGATCGTCTTCCTCTGCCTCGCAGCGCTCTACGAGAGCTGGTCTGTTCCGTTCTCGGTGATCCTTGCGGTTCCCGTCGGTGTGCTGGGTGCCTTGTCCGCGGCCTATCTGTTCGGCCAGGCAAACGACGTCTATTTCAAGGTCGGGTTGCTGACGACGATCGGTCTCGCGGCGAAGAACGCGATCCTCATCGTCGAGTTTGCGAAAGACCGGCAGGAGCAGGGTCGAGACGTGATCGACGCAACCCTCGAGGCCGCGCGGCTTCGCCTGCGGCCGATCGTGATGACCTCTCTGGCATTCATCCTTGGCGTCGTACCGCTGGCCATCGCAACCGGCGCGGGCTCTGCCGCCCAGAACGCAATTGGTATTGGCGTGCTTGGGGGTATGCTTTCTGCAACACTTCTCGGAATTTTCTTTGTTCCGTCGTTCTTTGTTGTGGTCAGGCGGTTATCAAAGCGTGAAAAAAAAGAGATGTCAGCGTGACATCCGTTAACGGATGAGTAGCGTGTCGCCGCGGGGGCAGTCTCTCGATCTCCGCGGTGATCGGCCTGACGGGGCTGGCGCATTTGAAATTCTGTTAGGGCATTCGGGACAAAGATATGAGATCGATTCACGTAGCGGCGCCACTCGCCTTGCTCCTCTTGTCGGGCTGTGTCGTAGGGCCGGAACATGCCTCACCGGAAATCACTCTTCCCGCCAAGTTTGCGGAAGGCTCTACGAGCAGCAACGGCGACGTTTCGGCTGTTGCCTGGTGGACCGCCTTCAATGACAGCCGGCTGAACGGCTACGTCCAGCAGGGCCTGTCGCAGAATCTGGACGTTCTCCAGGCACTCGAGCGGATCAACCAGGCCGAAGCGGCGGTCGTCCAGGCCGGTGCCGGCGGGCTGCCCTCGCTCGACTTCGGAACACAGGCCGAACGGAGCGGCACCAAGGACATCGGCGGCCCGCTCGGCCCGCAATCGACCTCGCCGCAGACGTCCGTCGCCGGAGGGCTCAATGCTTCCTGGTTCCTTGACCTCTTTGGACTTTACAAGAGGTCAAGGCAAAGCGCGCTCGCCCAGCTTGATGCTGCCTATGCAAGTGTTGACGTTGCACGCCTTACCCTGCTCTCCCAGGCCGTCGCCGCCTATATCGACGTGCGCTACTACCAGGAGCGCATCGCGCTGGCGAGACAGAACCTCTCATCTCGCCGCGAGACGCTGGATCTTACTCGCCTGCAGCTCGAAGCAGGTGCCGCGTCGCGGCTTGACGTCGTTCAGGCCGAAGGTTTGGTGAACAGCACGCTTGCCGAAATTCCCGGCCTGGAAACCCAGTTCAGGGGTGCGGCCCACCGGGTCGCCACGCTGCTTGGCCTGCCTGCCTCCACGCTCTTGCCTGAATTGCAGAAGGGTGCACACCAGCCTGTGGCCCGCTTCAACGCGAAGGCGGGTGTGCCTGCGGACCTCATTCGCAACCGCCCCGACATTCGCGCAGCGGAGCGGCAACTGGCCTCGGCAGTCGCCGAGATCGGTGTCGCACAAGCACAGCTCTACCCGGCGATCACGCTGGGTGGCTCCATCCAGCCGTCTTACACACGCATCAGCAGCGGCGAGAGCGGCATCCTGTCCTGGTCCTTCGGCCCCGGGCTTTCACTGCCGATCTTCGATGGTGGAGCCCTGAAGGCGAATGTCAGCTCTTCGGAATCGGCGGCGCGCGAAGCCTATCTGGCCTGGAAGGAAACGGTTCTGAATGCTGTGGAGGAAGTCGAGAACGCCCTGGCAGCGATCTCGCGGGATGCCCGCACGGTTGCCGCACTGCGCGATACCGTCCGCTCGTACGAGGAAGCTCTGGAACTGGCCACGGCAAGCTACCGCGACGGCGCGTCCTCGCTGCTCGATGTCCTGGACGCGCAGCGGCAGGTGTCCACCGCGCAGGCCAATCTGGCTCAGGCGGTGCAGCAGATGGCACAGGATTTCGTATCGCTGAATGTCGCCGTTGGCGGCGGGTATGCCTACGGCGCGCCCACGACCAAACTGGTCGCGTCGACAGCGGCAATGCCGACCAAGTAACTGCCCACATCGCCCAACAAAAAACCCCCGGGGGCGCCCCCGGGGGGTTTTTT
>JAEWKX010000199.1 GCA_023393575.1 Pseudomonadota bacterium | reverse complement strand
ACCTGCGCCAAGATCGCCAAAACGGCACACAAGAACGGCACGACGCTGCGGGAAGAAGCGGTCGGAGGCGGGTACCTCACCAACGAGGAATTCGACCAGTATGTCCGCCCGGAGAACATGATCGGTCCACGCTGATCCCCGCCCCGCCAAACAGCGCGCCACGCGCGTTGTTCGGCGGGCAACGGCACGATCGGCTGTTTCAGAAAACCTCATTAGAGGGCGCTCAATTCTGTGGGCTTCTTTAATTGTTTTAGAATATATTCGATATAAACATTCGGATCTAAGTGTTGGGGAACACGCTGGGGGACGTAATGACGACGACTGCGCAGAAGGCGCAAGCGAACGATGTTGTTGGCCAGATTATGTATGCGCTGCGCGCGATGGGCGTCGCGCCGATCCCGCGCAACTATCAGCTTTTCTACGAGGCCTACATCGGCTCCAACACTGCCCTGACCCAGCATCTGGCGGCCCTGGGCAGCCGTGCGACCCAGGAGGAACTGGACGCTCTCGCGGCTCAGCATCTCGGCACCGGCCATGTGGAGGTGATCGAAAGGGCGCACGGCAAGCTACTGGTGGAACTCGAAAGCCTCCTCCGGCTGCTCCGCCAGGAGCAACGTTCCATGGAAAGCTACACCCAACTCCTGGGGGAAACCGCCAGCCGTATCAATTCGAAGGCGAATTTCTCCAACGACATCATTGGCAATGCGATTGCGCTGCTCACCACGGCGACCACCGATACGATCGCCCATGGCGAACGGACCGTGGACACGGTTGCGGAACACTCGCTTGAGATGGATCAGGTCCGGAAGGAGCTCGACGAGTACAAGCGGATCGCCAACACCGATTCTCTCACCCGTCTCGGCAATCGCCGCGCCTTCGACGACAAGCTCACCTCGCTGTTCGACAGCGCTCCGAACCTGCCGGTCACCGCACTCGTCCTTGCCGATATCGACAACTTCAAGAAGATCAACGACACCTACGGCCATCCGGTGGGTGACAAGATTCTTGCGACGGTCGCGTCCGTGATCCGCGCCAATGTCCGCAAGGAGTTGTTCGTCGCGCGCACCGGAGGCGAGGAATTCGCAATCATCGTCGAAGGCAATACCGCCGAAGAGGTTATGCTGATCTGCGAGCGGATCCGCTGCGCCCTGGAAACGCGCAGCTTCCGCAACTCCCGCTCGGGCGTCCAGTACGGACCCATTACCATCTCGCTGGGCTATTCCATGGGCAGCCAGGCGGAAGATGCCGGCCATCTCTACGCCAATGCGGATGCGGCGCTCTATCACGCCAAGCACAACGGCCGGAACAGGACCATCCTCTTCGAGGAGGCGATGCGCCGCGACTATGCCGGCAAGAACTGGCTAATCTATCGCAACTGACGGATTTGCAAGGCGGACGCTACCACATGGTCGCAGCCGCTCGTGCAGCCCATTCTCGATCGTAGGTCGCCTGGTCGAAATCCGCCTTTGCAGCCTTGAGCAGCGCTCCCGGCGTAGGCAGCGTCGCCGGATCGACGAATCGCTCCGGGTTCCAGAGTTCGGCCCGCATGATGGCGCGTGCGCATTGGAAATAGACTTCGGCAATCGTGACGACCATGACGCTGCGTGGATGACGGCCGTCCATGTCGAAGCTCGCCAGCAGCGAGGGCTCGACGGACACCACGGCCGAGCCGTTGAGGCGCATGGCCGTATTGGAACCCGGAATGAGGAACATCAGCGCCACGCGGGGGTCGCGGACGATGTTCATCAGCGAATCGATTCGGTTGTTGCCGCGCCAGTCCGGCAGCAGCAGCGTTCTTTCGTCCTCGATCCGCACGCACGTTCCCGAATCTCCGCGCGGCGAGCAGTCGAGCCCTTCGGGTCCTACCGTCGCAAGCGCGGCAAACGGGGAGGCGTCGATCATCCGGCGGTACTCGTCAGTCAACGTATGCGTCACCTTCAACACCGAGGCATCGCTGACGTCGCCATAGAGTTCCTTCAGGTCTTCGAGCGTCCGGATGATCGTGATGCTGCCCCCTCGCCTCTATGGGCCAAAGAGGCGACACTACGTCGACAGTCCGGTACGATCAATCTCAGGCGGCGGTACTCCGCCCGCCTCCATTTTTGTACGACACGAGAAATTCGACAACCGTATCGATGACCTCGGGAGCGGCGATGATCCGCCGGTGTCCATGGCCGTTCGCCCAGTGAATGCGCGCCGACGGGACCGAGGTGTAGCGCCGTGCGTGGTCGGCATCGACCTCCTTGTCCTCCTCTGCATGAACCACGAGAAGCGGCGTCCGGATCCGCTCGGCGATCGGAATGGCATCGAAATCCGACAGCGCCGCACCCGCAACCGATTCGGCATGTTCGATCAGCTTCGTTAGCACCGACCGGTTGAGGCCGAACATCCCTGCAAAGCCTTCGAAGAGCCATTCGATCCGGCTCGGAGCCCCGATCACGGCAAGTCGCTGCGGCGAGATCTGCCCCGCGGACGACAGGACTCCCCCGGCCGCCAACAGAAGGCTCGCGCCGCCGAAGGAGTGTCCGACGGCACCGTCGAAAGGTCCGAAACGCCGCTCCGCCTCGACGATCGCCTCCACGGCCATACGCATGTCGAGCTGTCTTCCCGTGGAGAGGCCGTGTCCTGGAAAATCCAGAACGACCACATCGGCGCCGCCGGTAGCCAGGCCCGAGGCCAGGCCGGAGATATAGGCTGCTCCGGAGCCCCAGCCATGCACAACCAGCACCTTTTGGGGTGATGCAGCGTCGGCGCCGTTGAGCCGGTAGGCCATCACTCTTGCTTTTCCGACCTGAAACGGCATGGTTTCCGCAGCAGCCAGACGTCTGTTTCCCTCGGCGTGCGCCTTGCGGGCCTTTTGGCCAACGGGGCGGCGGGAGGGAGTAAGACAGAAAAGCTGGAAGGCGAGACGAGCCGTCGCGCGCGGCGCGAGCCGGCCTCCAAGGGCGAAAACGGGACGGATGAGTTTGACCGCGACCGATGACATGACGGAGAACCTCTGGAATGTTCAATGCTGAACAATAACGTATAGAAATGAACAAAAATCAATCCCTGCCGTGGGACCACCCGCGCTTCAAGAGCTGGATCGCCGTCGCGCGCGCCTGCCAACTGATGCAGACGGTACTGACACGCGAGCTTTCGCCGCTGGACATCAAACCCCCTCACCTCGACATCCTGGTGAACCTTTATCGCTTCGAGGGCATTTCGCAGCAGGAGCTTGCCCGCAAGCTGCTGGTCGGGCGCTCCAACATCAGCATGACCCTGCCGCAGATGGAGCGGCGGGGGCTGATCGAGCGTCGTGGCGATGCGCGGGATAAACGGGTACTGCGCCTGTTCCTCACGGTGGAAGGCCGACGTGTGAGCGAGGAGGCGATGGCTATCCAGACCGCGCTGATCGAGCGCATTCTTTCAGCGACGCCCATGGAGCAGTGCCTGGCCATTGCCGGCAACATGGAGCGGATGGTCGAGGCGCTTCAGGCCGAAATCACCGAGGATAGCGCGTAATCATGCCTAACGGCCTCGTGTGGGCGGGTCGCGGGTCAAATTCTTTTCCGCGAGTTCGCGCTCGTAGTCCGCAAACAGCCGGTCCCCCTCTTCGCCCAGCTCCCGCAGATAGGTCCAGGTATAGATGCCGCTGCCGTGACCGTCGTCGAAGCCGATACGCACGGCATAATTTCCCGTCGGCGTCAGGCTGGCGATGCTTACGTTCCGCTTGCCCGGCACGGTCACCTTCTGGCCCGGACCGTGCCCCTGCACCTCGGCCGACGGTGACAGCACGCGGAGTGTTTCCGCCGCCAGCGGATAGGAACGTCCGTCGTTGAAGGTGACATGGAGCACCCGTCGGTCCTTTGCGACGCGCAATTCAGTTGGCCATAAATCCGACATCTGGCTTCCATTCCTCCGAGCAATACAACAGCACTAGAGGCTTGCAGGCCGTCTCGCAACCGGCTTGCCCTTGACGCGACCGGCAATGCCGCCCACTTTGGCAGGTCAGGAGGAAAGGATTTGAACACTCTGCCAGGACCGCTGGGCAACGCTCGCCCGCTCGTCGCCGAAACGGCACCGATGATCGACCCGTTCGGTCGCGCCGTCACCTATCTGCGAGTTTCGGTCACTGACCGCTGCGACTTCCGTTGCACCTATTGCATGGCTGAGAACATGAGGTTCCTGCCGAAGAAGGACCTGTTGACCCTTGAGGAACTGAACCGGCTCTGTTCCGCCTTCATCGCCAAGGGCGTGCGCAAGCTGCGCCTGACGGGTGGCGAGCCGCTGGTGCGAAAAAACATCATGTACCTCATCCGCGAGCTAGGACGCCATCTCGACAGCGGCGCGCTCGAGGAACTGACGCTGACGACCAACGGATCGCAGCTCGCGCGTCATGCCGACGAGCTCTATGCCTGCGGTGTCCGCCGCATCAACGTCTCCCTGGATACCCTCGATCCCGACAAGTTCAGGAGGATCACGCGCTGGGGCGATTTCTCGAAGGTCATGGAAGGCATCGATGCAGCCCGGAAGGCGGGCTTGCAGATCAAGCTCAACGCCGTGGCACTGAAGGACTTCAACCAGCACGAGATCCCCGACATGCTGCGCTTCGCCCATGCCCGCGGCATGGACATGACCGTCATCGAAACCATGCCGATGGGCGAGATCGAGGAAGACCGCACCGACCGCTACCTGCCTCTCTCGGAGCTGCGGGCGGATCTGGAGCGGCAGTTCACTCTCATCGACATTCCCTTCAAGACCGGTGGCCCCGCTCGATATGTCGAGGTCGCAGAAACCGGCGGCCGCCTTGGTTTCATCACGCCGATGACCCATAATTTCTGTGAAAGCTGCAACCGCGTCCGTCTCACCTGCACGGGAACGCTCTACATGTGTCTCGGCCAGAACGACGCCGCCGACCTGCGCATGGCGCTGCGCGCCTCCGAGGACGACACCCTCCTGTCGCAAGCGATCGACGACGCGATCCTGCGCAAGCCGAAAGGCCACGACTTCATCATCGACCGAAATCACAACCGTCCGGCGGTTGCACGGCACATGAGCGTTACCGGCGGCTAGCCAGGCCGCGTCAAAGCCGTTGGCATCGACGATGCCTGGAAGGCTTCCATCGACAAAAAAGGCGCAGTTTCCCGCGCCGGCAATCAAGAGAAGCCGGTCGCGTCACTCGTCGCGATAGACCTTTTCGCGGCGCTCATGGCGTTCCTGCGCCTCGATCGACAGGGTGGCGATCGGTCGAGCGTCGAGACGCTTCAGGCCGATGGGCTCACCAGTCTCCTCGCAGTAACCATAGGTGCCATCCTCGATCCGCTGCAGTGCCGCGTCGATCTTGGCGATCAGCTTGCGCTGGCGGTCGCGGGCCCGCAGCTCGATCGCCCGGTCGGTTTCCGATGACGCCCTGTCGGCAAGGTCCGGATGATTGGCGCTCTCCTCCGCGAGATGGTCAAGCGTCTCGCGCGCTTCCCGAAGGATGTCGTTCTTCCAGGCTATCAACTTTGCCCGTAAATAGGCCTTCTGGCTTGCATTCATGAACTCCTCGTCCTCGGAGAGCACATAATTGCCAAGATCGATCTTCTCACTCAACGCGATTCTCCCGAAGAACATCTCAAGGCGGGCTCTATATCCCAATCTCCCGCCGACCTTCAACCCTGTTGATCCCCTTCCCGCCATTTTTAAAACTGTCATGTTATTGTGCTAAGCGCCTAATATTTAACCAGTTTATTCTATGGAGCAGGAACCTCTCCTTTGCTGCCCTCCCGTTCTTGCGCCCCCCGTGCTCGTATTACTCCTCCTGACCATTGTCTTGGTTGACGCGCCTTTGCCCCACAGGTACCCATCCACGACGGTCAGTACGGGCATCAGAAAGATGGATACAGCATTCCCCTCCCGCATCTATTTGCTGCGCCACGCCAGATCGGCCTGGGCACAGCCCGGCGAGCGGGATTTCGATCGGCCGCTGGACGATGAGGGTTTCGCCGAGGCCGAAGTCGTCGCCGAAAGGGCCGCCGATCTGCGCCACCTTCCGGTCCGGATCGTCAGTTCGACTGCGCTGCGTTGTCGCCAGACGGCGGAGGCCGTACGGCGCGCCCTGGACTACGACCTCGAAGTGTTTTTCGCGGACGAACTCTACAATGCCTCCTGCGACGTCTATCTGGAGATGATCGCCAGCACACCGGACGCCCAATCGCTGATGTTCGTCGGCCACAATCCGACGATCGGGGAAGTTCTGGAAAGACTGGCGGGGAATGAACGGGCCGCCGCGGCGATCCCTGCAGGTTATCCGACAGCGGGGCTGGCAGTGCTCGACCGACCGCAGGATCCCAATGGCCGGCATTGGAATCTCGTGGATTTCCTGACGGCGTGAGCGGAAGGCGGCGGCCGCCTTTCATCGCCGGAATGTCGACCCTATATAGGCGGAAACAAAGGATATCGCCTTGCCGCCCTCGTTGACCAGCCTGACCGACGACGCCCGAATCGCGATCGACAATCTTGCCGACAGAGCTTCCTCCCTCGTCCATCCGACGGTCCGCCTGGGCGTCACCGGCCTCTCGCGGGCCGGCAAGACCGTGTTCATCTCTTCCCTGGTGCACAACCTGCTCAACGGTGGACGCCTGCCGCTTTTCGAGCCTGTCCGGTCAGGCCGCGTCTCACGCATCCGGCTCGAACCGCAGCCGGACGACGCCATTCCCCGTTTCCAGTACGAGGATCACATCCAGTCGCTCGTTCGCGAGCGGACCTGGCCGGATTCCACCAGGGCTATTTCCGAACTGCGCATAACGCTCGACTACCAGAGCGCCAGCGGATGGAGCCGCCTGTTCTCGCCGGGGCGCCTGTCCATCGATATTGTCGACTACCCCGGCGAATGGCTGCTCGACCTGCCGCTGCTCGCCCAGGATTTCCGCACGTTCAGCGCCAATACCGTAAGCCTCGCCCGCACCGGCATCCGGGCCGAACTGGCAAAGGAGTGGCTCACCCTTGCGGACAGCGTGGCGGTCGATGCACCGGCGGATGAATTGACGGCCCGCCGCCTTGCCGAGGCCTTCTCCGCCTACCTTCTGGCCTGCAAGTCCGACGAGCGCTCGCTCTCGACGCTTCCGCCCGGCCGTTTCCTGATGCCCGGCGACCTCGAGGGATCGCCGGCCCTGACTTTTGCGCCTTTGCCCCAGATGCCGGACCACCCGGCGCCCAAGGGCTCGCTGCGGGCCATGATGGAGCGAAGGTACGAGGCCTACAAGGCAATCGTGGTCAAGCCGTTCTTCCGGGAGCATTTCGCGCGCCTCGACCGTCAGATCGTCCTGATCGACGCTCTCCAGGCCATCAACCGGGGCCGTGAGGCCGTGCAGGATCTGGAACGGGCGCTCGGCGACGTGTTGGCCTGCTTTCGTCCGGGCAGCAACAGCCTGTTGTCGTCTCTCCTCGGCCGGCGGATCGACAGGGTCCTCGTCGCCGCGACGAAGGCGGATCACCTCCATCACGAGAGCCACGACAGGCTGGAGCGAATCACCGCCCGCCTCGTCGACCGCGCCATCCAGCGGATCGGCATGGCCGGTGCCGGGATCGAGGTCATGGCGATCGCCTCGGTGCGCGCCACCCGCGAGGCGACGGTCAACGAAGGCGGCCACCAGCTGCCCGTCATCGTCGGTACGCCCATGGCCGGCGAGAAGATCGGCGGCGAGGTCTTCGACGGAATACGCAAGACGGCCGTCTTTCCCGGCGACCTGCCGCAGGACCCGGAAGTCCTGTTCAGGAGCCTAGAATCGCCGGGCTCCGAAATGCCCGACATCAACTTCGTACGGTTCCGCCCCCCGGCACTGGAGGAGACCAGCGGCGGACTGAAGCTGTCGGTTCCCCATATCCGCCTGGACCGGGCCATGCAGTTTCTCCTGGGGGATCGCCTCGCATGACGACTTCCGACAACAACGGGCGCCGCCCGGGCGCCTTCCGCATCGATGACGAGGCAAGCAGCACATCAGCCTCCCCGGTTCGCCGTGCCCCGAAAAGCTTCGACGGAAATGTGGTCGTCACTCCGGACGAACGGGATCCTTTCGTCACCCCGCCTGAACTCGCCGCGCAGGAACTTCCTGTCGCGGAACCGAGGAGGCGCCGTCGGTTCTCCTTCGCGAACGTGGCGCTTGCCGCTTTCGGCACCTTTCTTTCGCTGGCCTTCGGGCTGTGGGCGGACAGCGTGGTGCGCGATCTTTTCGCCCGGTCTGACTGGCTTGGCTATGCCGCACTGACCGCACTTGCAATCGGTCTCCTGGCGATCGCCGTCGTCGTCGGTCGCGAGATCATCGGCCTGATGCGGCTTTCGGCCGTCCAGTCCCTGAAGACGGAGGCGGAAGCCGCAGCGGCTGCCCCGCTTCCCGGCCCGGCCCGCGCCGTGGTCGCGAGCCTCTCCGGCATCCTGTCTCATCGTGCCGAGACAGCCAGGGGGCGGGCAGTGCTGGACGCCACCAAAGACGAGATCATCGACGGTCATCAACTGATCGACCTCGCCGAACGGGAATTGCTTGCACCCCTGGACCGCCGTGCCCGCGCGCTGATCCTGAACGCCTCCAAACGGGTTTCCGTCGTCACCGCCATCAGCCCAAGGGCGATTGTCGATCTCGCCTACGTCGTCTTCGAGGTATCGCGCCTGGTGCGCGCGATGGCGGAGCTTTACGGAGGCCGCCCCGGCACGCTCGGGCTGTTTCGGCTCATGCGCGACGTCGTCGCACACCTTGCCGTCACCGGCTCGATTGCGGTGGGAGACGGCCTGGCGCAGCAGGTCCTGGGTCACGGCGTGGCCGCGAAGCTTTCCAAACGATTGGGGGAAGGCGTCATCAACGGTCTTCTCACCGCGCGGATCGGCATCGCCGCGATGGACCTCTGCCGTCCCCTTCCCTTCCGCGCCCTGAAGCGGCCGGGAATTGGCGACTTCCTCGCCGATCTCGCCCCCTTGGGCGGCAACCGCGAGGAGCGCGGGTAACCCCTTTCAGCGCCCGCAGCCGGCAGTTGGATACTGGTCGTTAACCATTCCGAGGGTAGATTGCAGGCTCGCAAAACGGGTTGGCACTCGCCTGGGAAAGACACATGGACCTGCGCACCTTTTCGCTGATCGGCGGACTTGCCGCCGCATTTTCCGCCACGTCGGCGCTCGCGCCCGCCGCATCCGCGGCTCCACGCGACAAGGCATTCTTCAAGTCGGTCGCCGGCGCGTGGAAGGGGCCGGGGGAGATCGTCGCGGGCAAGTACAAGGGCACCAAGTTCAACTGCAATCTGACCGGGGAAACGGTGCCGGATGCAACCGCCGGCATCAAGCTGGACGGAACCTGCCGCGTCGGCGTCTTCAAGCAGCCGATGTCCGCCGTCATCACCCAGGACGGCAAGAGCTACACGGGCAGGTTTCTGGACGGCGCGGACGGCAAGGGCCTGGACATCATCTCGGGGGCGGTCAACGGCGACAAGGTCGTCGTCGGGATCAATCGCGCGCAGCTAAACGGTGCGATGGTCGCCAGCCTCCGCGACGAGAACACGATGAACATCACCATCTCGGTCAAGGTCGAGGACCAGATGATCCCGGTCATCGGACTGACGCTCGACCGCGACCTCGACACGATCGCCGTCGGCTCCATCCGCTGACCGCCGGCGTCCGTTATCGCTGCCTCCACCAGTCCCTATCCTCGCCGACGGCATGGATTCCGATGGTATCGGCCGTCTCCAGCCATTCCGATACGGTCCTTGCTCCGATGCGCATCTTCGGAGCGATATCGGCGAGCGGCATCAGCACAAACCCCCGTTCGATCATGCGTGGATGCGGCAGGGTGAGCCGGTCGCTCTCGGCCTGGCGCCCGTCATGGGTGAGGATGTCGATATCGATCGTCCGCGGGCCCCACCGTTCCAGGCGTTCCCTCTTCATACCGCGCTCGATCGAAAGGCAGAGATCCAGCAACTCCTCCGGCTCCAGCGAGGTCGCGATGATGGCGCAGCAGTTGAAGAAGTCGGCCTGGTCCGTCTTGCCCCATGGCGGTGTCCTGTAGAGGCGCGAGACCGCTTCGATCCTGCAATCCCCGCGCTCGCCCAGGCACCTCAGCGCCTGCGCCATCGCCGCCGGAGGATCCCCGATATTGCCACCGAGCCCGAGGGCAGCCTTCGCCGTCATGCTGTTCAAGGCCGATGCTCGACGCGCACTTCGGCGTAATCGAGGACGCCTATAACCGGAGCGCTCGGCTTGCGCAGGGTGATCGCCGTCCTGACGATCTGCGGGAACCTGTCGCAGAGTGCCGTGGCGATATCCATCGCCAGCGTCTCGATCAGCTTGCGCTGCCTGTTCGTGACGACCTCCTCGATCAGCGAAAACGCGACGCCGTAGTCCACGGTATGCTCCACGAGGTCGCTGCTCAGGACGTCGCCGGCCTCAACCTCCATCTCCGCATCCACGAAGAACCGCTGTCCCAACCGGTTTTCCTCGGGAAGCACGCCGTGCCGGGCGAAAAAGGCGCAGTTCCTCAGGGTGAT
>JAEWKX010000239.1 GCA_023393575.1 Pseudomonadota bacterium | reverse complement strand
TCCAACCTGCCGCCCCTCGTCACCGTCTTCGGAGGATCGGGCTTTGTCGGGCGCCACGTGGTGCGGACCCTGGTCAAGCGCGGCTATCGCATCCGCGTCGCCGTTCGCCGTCCGGATCTCGCAGGCTTCCTCCTGCCCTACGGCTACGTCGGCCAGATCGCATTGGTCCAGGCGAACCTGCGCTACCGTCAATCCGTCGACCGCGCCGTCGAAGGCGCCTCCATCGTGATCAACTGCGTCGGCATCCTGTTCGAAAGCGGCCGCAACTCCTTCGACGCGGTGCAGGATTTCGGCGGCCGTGCCGTTGCCGAGGCCGCCCGCGCCGCGGGTGCCAAGCTGGTGCATGTCTCGGCTATCGGCGCCGACAAGGACTCCGGCTCGTCCTATGCCCGGACCAAGGGCCGCGCGGAAGCCGCGATCCTGTCGATCGTTCCGGATGCGGTGATCTTGCGTCCTTCCATCGTCTTCGGTCCCGAGGATAGCTTCTTCAACAAGTTCGCGGCCATGGCCAGGATGTTCCCCGCGCTACCGCTGATCGGAGGCGGAAAGACGAAGTTCCAGCCCGTCTATGTCGGGGATGTCGCCCAGGCGGTGGCACTCGGGGTCGGCGGCATGCTGGCGGGCGGCCGTACCTATGAACTCGGAGGTCCGGAGGTCCTGAGCTTCCGCGAGTGCATGGAGATCGTCCTGCGGACGACCGCGCGCAAGCGGCCGCTGATTTCCCTGCCCTTCCCCATCGCCTCGATGATCGGCAGCATCGCATCGATGATCCCGTTCATCAAACCGCCTCTCACGAGCGATCAGGTAGCGCTGCTTAAGCGGGACAACATCGTCTCGGAGGACGCCATCCGCGACGGCCGGACGCTGGAAGGGCTGGGCATCCACCCGACGCACCTCGCCTCGGTTGTCTCGTCCTATCTCGTTCAGTATCGCCCGCAGGGGCAGTTCACCAACAGCGGCAAGGCAGCCTGAGGTCGTTCCCTGCGGCGTCGGCATGCTTCATCCCCGCGCGCTCCCGGCCATGTGGCGCAAACGCCGCACTCGGAAGAGTCCCGCGCATTAACCACGGATTCAGCAAGTTCCTGTATTGAAAATGGCGTGGCAGGGTCATACACGGCTGCAGCGAAACCAGCGTTTCCATCACGTTCTCCGAAAGGCATTCTTCCATGGGCAAGCCCATCGCACTTTTCTTTGCGTGTGCGGCACTGACAATCCTCGTCGGCTCCTTCGTCGCACCGGAAACGGGCGCAACGGGCGGCGGCAAGTGCGCTCCGGCCTATGGCGTCGATCCCTGCGCAACAGGTTCTATTCCGAGCGCGTCTGCTCGATAGAAGCAATTCCCCTTACAACTCTGTTTGCTTGACTGTCTCAAAGTAAACGGAGGTTGTTCGTACGTATTGATGTCTGCAGGTTTTTCCTCAATACTGATCGCGGGAGAAGGGCAAAAGCCCGCCCGATTGGGAGGAGAAGTCGATGCATGAGCCTGAAGACAAGGCGCATACGCGCCGTTCATTCCTGAAAATAGGTGCAACTGCTGGCGGTGTCGCCGCCGGAACTCTTGCCGCACCTGCCGTACTCGCACAATCGCCGATGGTGATGAAGATGCAGACCTCCTGGCCTGCGTCCGACATCTGGATGGACTTCGCCCGCCAGTATACGGAACGGGTGCAGGCCATGTCCGGCGGTCGCCTGACCGTCGACCTTCTGCCTGCCGGCGCCGTCGTCGGGGCTTTCCAGGTGCTCGACGCATGCCACGACGGCGTGATCGACGCGGCGCATTCCGTGCCGGCCTACTGGTACGGCAAACACAAGGGCGCATCGCTGTTCGGGACCGGCCCGGTCTTCGGCGGCTCGGCCACGACCATGCTGTCGTGGTTCTACGCCGGTGGCGGCGCCGAATTCTACCGCGAACTGCAACAGGACGTTCTCGGTCTCGACGTCGTGGGCTTCATGGGCTTTCCGATGTTCGCCCAGCCTTTCGGCTGGTTCAAGAACGAGGTGAACACGGTCGCGGACGTCAACGGCTTCAAGTACAGAACCGTGGGGCTCGCCGCCGACCTGATGCAGGCGATGGGCATGTCGGTGGCGCAGTTGCCGGGGGGCGAGATCGTTCCGGCGATGGAACGCGGCGTCATCGACGCCTTCGAGTTCAACAACCCCTCCTCCGACCTTCGCTTCGGAGCGCAGGACGTCGCGAAGCACTACTATCTGTCGTCCTACCACCAGGCGTCGGAATGCTTCGAGTTCATCTTCAACCGCGACTTCTACGAAGACCTGGAACCGGATCTGCAGGCCATCGTCCGCTACGCCGTGGAGGCGGCATCCACCGCCAATACCGCATCGGCCATGGACAATTACTCGGCCGACCTCCTGAAACTGGAGAGCGAGTCCGGCGTCAACGTGCATAGGACCTCGAAGGAAATCCTCGATGTACAGATCAAGGCGTGGGACGACCTGATCGTCGAGCTGGAAAAGGATGCCTTCATGAAGAAGGTGCTCGACAGCCAGCGGGCCTGGGTGGAGCGCGTGACCTATTTCGAGCTGATGGCGTCGCCGGACTACACCCTGGCCTACAACCACTACTTCCCGAACAAGCTGAAGCTCTGACGGCGTCCGGCCGGCGGCATCGAAACGGCAGGGGCCTGTGCTCCTGCCGCCTTCCACCCGACACGGAAAGACGTCCATCATGCTGGCTTTCATACGTTTCGCCGACGCGACGTCGGCTTGGTTCGGCAAGGCATTCGCCTGGCTGATCATCCTGATGACCTTCGGCACGAGCTTCGAGGTCTTCGTCCGATATCTGCTCAACCGACCGACGCCCTGGGCGCTCGACCTCTCCTTCATCATGTACGGCACGCTGTTCATGATGGGCGGCGCCTATACGCTGTCGCTCGGCGGCCATGTGCGCGGCGACTTCCTCTACCGTCTCTGGAAGCCGCGCACGCAGGCCGCACTCGATCTTGTCCTCTATCTGATCTTCTTCTTCCCCGGCGTCACGGCACTCGTCTTCACCGGCTGGAAATATGCGGCCCGTTCGTGGAGCTACGGCGAGGTGAGCATCAACAGCCCTGCCGGCATCCCGATCTACCAGTTCAAGACGGTGATGGCCGCTGCCGGCATCCTCCTGTTCATCCAGGGCGTCGCGCAGGTGTTCCGCTGCATACTCTGCCTCCGCGACGGGCGGTGGTTCGAGGCGGAGGTGGATATCGAGGAGACCGAGGCGATCCTTATCCGGGAAAAGCAAGCCGAACTGGCCGGGGGCAAGGAATGACCGATCCGCAAGTGGCCATGACCATGCTTGGCCTGTTCATCTTCATCATCTTCCTGGGCTTTCCCATCGCCTTCACGCTGATGGCCATGGGTATAGGTTTCGGATACTACGCCTATTACGAGCCGGGCCGCATGTGGCGGGCCTTCAACCGGCTGGACGAGAATGCCGGCTGGTGGGACAGCCTCAGCCTGTGGGTCGAGGGTTTCTTCAACAACCGCATCTTCGACCTGTTCGTCAACCAGACCTATTCGGTGATGGCCAACGACGTGCTGACGGCCATCCCGCTGTTCCTGTTCATGGGCTACATCGTCGAGCGTGCAAACATCGTCGACCGGCTGTTCAGCACACTCAATATCGCCTCCAAGAACGTCCCCGGCTCCATGGGTGTGGCCGCCCTCATCACCTGCGGGC
>JAEWKX010000090.1 GCA_023393575.1 Pseudomonadota bacterium | reverse complement strand
TCCGATATCTGGTGGCCGAGGTCGAGGCTCGCTGTCGGCTCGTCGAGAAACAATGCCCGCGGAACACCGTCCACCACCGGCTCGGGAACCTGCGCCAGCGCCCGGGCGAACTGCACGCGCTGCTGCTCGCCGCCCGAGAGCGACGGATAGGGGCGCGCCTCGAAGCCGCGCAGGCCCACGCGTGACAGGGCCTGCCTCGCCTGCTCCGTCGGATTGCGCGCCCCTTGCGCCACCGCCCCCATGCGGACAATTTCCAGTGCCGTGAAGGGAAAGGAGAGCTGCACCGATTGCGGCAGCACCGCGCGCAGCCGTGCAAGGTGAACAGGTTGGTAGCCGCCGATTGCGCAGGAGTGATACGAGACCAGCCCGGCATCCGGTTGCGTCTCGCCGGACAGAACCTTCACCAGGGTCGACTTTCCCGCGCCGTTCGGCCCGATGATCACCGTGAAGCCGCCGGCACGAAGCTCGACGCTGACATCGTCGATAAGCTTGCGGCCGCCGCGGGAGACGGTGATGCCTTCTCCGGAAATCATGGCATCTCCCCCATCCGGATGCCGCCCTTGCCGAGCAGTAGGAACAGGAAGATCGGCGCTCCGAAAAGTGCCGTGATGACACCGATCGGCAGTTCCGCCGGTACGGCGACCGTCCGCGCCACGCTGTCGGCGATCAGCAGCAAGGCACCGCCGCCGAGCGCCGAGGCCGGCAGCAGGAAACGGTGCGAGGGCCCGGTCACGAGACGCAGGAGGTGCGGCACGACGATGCCGACGAAGACGATCGAGCCCGCGACCGCGACCGTCGATCCGCAGGCGGCGGCAACCGCGACGAGGACGATGCGCTGCCGCCGCTGGACGGGCACTCCCATGAGAACCGCCGCCGCGTCACCGAGGACGAGCGCGTCGAGGCCGCGCGCCACGAAGGGGATCGTCGCCATCACGAAGACGATGAAGGGCAGGATGGAGAGCACCCGCCCGAAGGTGGCTCCTCCCAGCGAGCCCAGGCTCCAGAAGGTGATGTCGCGCAGCTGCCGGTCGTCGGCGAGAAAGATCAGCAGCCCCATCACCGCCGCCGCCAGCGCACCGATGGCGATGCCGGAGAGAATGAGCGCCGTGGTGGATGTGCGGCCGTCGCGGGTGGCGATGACGTAGAGGACCCATGTGTTCACAAGTCCGCCGAAGAAGGCCATCAGCGGCAGGAACTGGTTGCCGAACAGAAGGGCGACCGGCGCAAGCAGCGTCGGCCCGAGGACGATGGAAACGACGGCTGCGAGCGCGGCACCGGACGTGACGCCGACGATCCCCGGATCGGCCAGCGGATTGCGGAACAGCCCCTGCATCATGGCGCCGGAGACGGCGAGCCCGGCGCCCACCAGCAGGCCGAGTGCCGTCCGCGGCAGGCGGACCGCCTCCAGGACGACTGTGTCCTGGACGGACAGGCTCTCCCCGCCGCGGAGATAGGCCAGCAGGTCGCCGAGGCCGACGCCCGTGGGACCGCTGGACAGCGAGATCAGCGACGCTGCCGCGACAAGAAGAACGAGCACGCCCAGGGTGAGATAGCCCTGCAGCGTCCTGTCGCCCTCGACATGTGCCTTCATCGGCAGGGCCAGCGCCTTCATCAGTTGGTCCCGCCGGGATAGAGCCGTTTCGAGAGTTCGCGCGCCGCCTCGGGTGTCCGGGGGCCGAAGCCCAGCAGCAGCAGGCCGTCCAGCGAGACCAGTGCCTTGCTCTGTGCTGCCGGGCTGGTCTGGAGGGACGGAAGCACGAAGACGTCCTCCGGCTTCATCTCGTGGTTTCCTCTCGTCATGGCGAGGATGACGTCCGGCCTGGCCGCGATCACCGCCTCGTCGGAGAGCGGCTTGTAGCCGGCAATGCCGGGGGCGGCATTGATGCCGCCGGCCATCTCTATGATCGCGGCGGCCTCCGTATCCGCCCCGCCGGCCATGACGCGTCCATTGGCGAGCGAAAGCACGAAAAGAACGCGCTTGCGCGGCTCGGCGATCTTGGCGACGTCCTCCGAAAGGGCTTCGAGATCGGCCTCGGTCTTCACGGCCAGGGCTTCCGCCTCGGCAGCCAGCCCGACGGCTGCGCCCACATCGCGGATCTTCTTCCCGATGGCCGCGCCTTCCGGCGGCGTCGGCACCGTCACCATCGCAATGTCGCTGGCCTTCAGGATCTCGATGACGGGCGGCGGTCCCGATCCCTCTTCCGCGAGGATGAGATCCGGCTCCTGTGCCAGGATGCCCTCGGCGGACAAGGCGCGCATGTAGCCGATATCGGGCTTGGCCGTGGCATCGGAGGGATGGGTGCTGGTGGAATCGACGGCAACGATCCTGTCCTGTGCTCCGAGCGCATAGAGGATCTCGGTAATGGTCCCACCGATGGAGACGATCCGCTGCGCCGAAGAATTATCCGCGCTCGCCGCCATTGCCGGCAAGGCCGAAAGGAGCAGCGCAGCGGCCGCCGCAACAAGATCCGTCCGCAACATTCCAAGATATGCCGTCATGTGTCACCCGTTGGCCTGAGTGGGCACCCGTAACGTCCCACGCGATAACTTGAGTTGACTACGCAAGTTTTTTCGGCTTTTCAAGGCGCCGGCCGACAGATATCTTGAGCCAATAACGAAACTTTTAAGAGGGACCCCCTGAGATGTACATTGCGATGAACCGTTTCCGCGTCGTTCCGGGCTTTGAAGAAGCATTCGAGGCTATGTGGCGTGGGCGCGAGGGCCGGCTCGCCGAGATGCCGGGCTATATCGAATTCCATATGCTGAAGGGGCCGAAGTCCGAGGATCATACCCTCTATGCATCCCACACCGTATGGGAGAGCTTCGAGCACTTCCAGGCATGGACCAAGTCGGAACAGTTCAGGGCGGCACACGTCAAGGCCGGTGAGAACCGCGGCAAGATCGAGTATCACTCCGGCCCGCATTTCGAAGGCTTCGAGGTGATCATTCACGAGGATCGCCACGGTGCCCGCAACGCAGATGCTGCATGAGGACGGCATGAGCGCGCTCGCACAATCCGACGACGAACGCCGTCAGCGGGCGCTGGCCGCCCTCGCGGAAAAGCCCGACGGCGTGGTGGAGGCGCTGGCCGCCAAGGCCGATGTCACTCCCGCCGAAATCCTGGAAATCCTGCCGCAGGGCGCTGCAGTGACCACCTCCAGGGATGCGTTTGCCGACATATGGACCGACATGACGAACTGGGGGGAAATCCTGTTCATCGTCCATACCGACGACATCGTGCTGGAGGCCGAAGGCAGCCTGCCGCAGGGGTCGGAAGGCCATGGCTGGTTCAACATCCACGGCGACAGCCCCATCGGCGGCCATATCCGCAAGGACAACTGCAGTTCGTTCACCTTCGTCGATCGCCAGTTTCACGGGCGGCGCTCCTGCTCCGTCTGGTTCATGAACGACAAGGGTTCGGCGATGTTCAAGGTCTTCGTCCGCCGCAATGAGCAGCGGGAACTGATCGGGGAGCAACTGGCGAAGTTCGAGGCGCTGCGCGACCGCTACGCCGGCGCCTGACCGGGCCCTGCGTTGGAACATCCGGCATGTGCCGGATGTTCCAACGTCATGAACAACGACCACTGGACCGGCGGATGCCTCTGCGGCAAGCGCCGCTACCGTTTCCGCGCCCCCCCCTCCACCGCCGGTTATTGCC
>JAEWKX010000087.1 GCA_023393575.1 Pseudomonadota bacterium | reverse complement strand
AGCAGAAAGCCCCGACCATGACCGCAATGAGAACCGGCACCCACCGTCGGGCCGCGGCGATCTTGTCGTGACGGTAGATGATGAATTCCTTGATGAAGGCGAGGAAGGCCGCCGCGACGACCCCGCCCATCAGTGGCGAGATCACCCAGCTGGCGGCGATCCCGCCGATCTGCGCCCAATCCACCGATCCGAAGCCCGCCGCCGCAACGCCGGCACCGACCACCCCTCCCACTACGGCATGTGTCGTCGAGACGGGCGCACCGATCCAGGTTGCCAGGTTGACCCAGAGCGCCGACGAAAGCAGTGCAGCCATCATCGCCCATATGAACATGTTCGTGTTCGAAAACTGGGCAGGGTCCACGATACCCTTCGAGATCGTCTCGACGACGTCGCCGCCGGCGATCATGGCCCCGGCTGTTTCGAAGACCGCTGCGATGAAGAGCGCGAGCCCCATCGTCATCGCCTTGGCACCGACCGCCGGGCCGACATTGTTGGTCACGTCGTTGGCACCGATATTCATCGCCATGTAGGCGCCGACGGCGGCCGCGGCGACCACGACGATTGCTCCAGGCTTGTCGATCACATAGACCGCGGCGAACATCATGGCCGCAACGAGGAAGATCAGCGCGATTCCCGGCCCCGCCAGCCGCCGGGAGACGTTATGGGTCGCAGCTTCGACCGAAGTGATCTTGTCGAGATCTTTGTCCAGCGTCTGTTTGACGAGGCGCGGGGTCTGCTGTGCCATATCAGGTCCTTCGGCCAGGGGGGGAGGCGCCAGGGCGCCACGGTCATGGGTGTATCGGCCGTCAGGTCATGCTGCTCAGCGACGATGGCGGTTCGCGTAGCGGGATTGCAAGTTCAACGCAATATGACAGTTTTGTGACAGCCGCCGTATCAGGCGCCCGCCGCCGATTTAAACGGCGACTGTTGCAGCCTTTCGCCAAAACTCAGGAGAAGCTCCTTGAGTTCCGGCTCGTTTACACGCGCTGCGGCCTCTGCCGGGGATACCCATGTCAGGCGCCGACTGCCTCTCTCGGGGAAGTTCTTCGCCATTTCCTCCACTTCCAGCGCATGGACCTGCACCTTGACCGGAATGCGCAGGCCCGTCTGCAGGGCTTTACGGTAGTGATAGAATCCGAAAGGCTCCTTCTCGACCTTTCCCCTGGCGCCGGCTTCTTCGAAGGCTTCCCGCTCTGCAACGGCATGCGCCTTCTTTCCCGGCATCGGCCATCCCTTGGGAATGATCCAGCGGCCCGTGTCACGGCTGGTGAGCAGAAGAATCTCGACCACACCCTGCTTCTTCTTCGCCCGGTAACAGAGAGCTGCATACTGCTGCTTCGGCGGTCGCCGCAGCATCAGGGCCACGTCTGCTTTAAGGCGGTTCAGAAGTTGCAACAGGTCCTCCATTCGGTGGGCATCTTTGCCGGCGGCTGCCAGCTCGCTTGTAGCACGGCGCAAGTGAGTCGTTTTTATTTTGATCTTGAAATATAGTACTTGATTGAGGCTTGTGCAGGGATCGAGTGTCGGTGGCCGGGTGAAAAATACCGTACAGGCGACGTGGCAGGTGTCTCGGGGCGGATCTCTGTGCTCGACCGACCTGCCAACGGATCGTGGCGTATCGCCGCCTCACCTGCTATGAGGGCACGTAGGGGAGAAGATGCCGTGTCCGATGCAATAAAGTTCCTGGAACCACGTCAGGCGGTCGTTTCACGACGATCGACGATCATAGCGGATCTGGCAGAACTGCTGCCGCCCGAATGTCTGGTACATGAGCCGCGTGAACTCGTCCCGTTCGAAACCGATGCCTTCGTCGCCTATCGCCGCCTGCCACTCGCGGTGGCATTGCCCAGGACGACGGAGCAGGTGGCGGCGGTGATGAAATACTGCCACCGCTATGGCGTGCCGGTGGTTCCGCGCGGCGCCGGGACATCTCTTTCCGGAGGCGCTATCCCGCAGGAAGATGCCGTCGTGCTTGGCCTGTCGAAGATGTCGCGGATCCTCGACGTTGATCCGGCCAACCGCACCGCCACCGTCCAGGCCGGCGTCACCAATCTCAGTATCTCCGAGACCGTCGGTCCCCAGGGATTCTTCTACGCGCCGGACCCCAGCTCACAGCTCGCCTGCACGATCGGCGGCAACATCGGCATGAATTCAGGCGGCGCGCACTGCCTGAAGTATGGCGTCACGACGAACAACCTGCTCGGCGTCAGGATGGTGCTGGTCGACGGGACGGTGATCGAGCTCGGCGGCAAGCATCTCGACGCCGCAGGTTATGACCTGCTCGGGCTCGTCTGCGGATCGGAAGGACAGCTTGGCATCGTCACCGAAGCGACGGTGCGCCTGATCGCCAAGCCGGAAGGTGCCCGGCCGGTCCTCTTCGGCTTCGACACCTCCGAACAGGCCGGCGCCTGTGTTGCCGATATCATCGGGTCGGGAATCATCCCGGTGGCGATCGAGTTCATGGACAAGCCGGCGATCGAGATCTGCGAGGCCTTCGCACAGGCGGGCTATCCGCTCGATGTGGGAGCACTGCTGATCGTCGAGGTGGAGGGTTCGGAGGCCGAGATGGACGCGATGCTGAAGAGTATCGTCGAGATCGCCGGTCGCCATGGCGTCAAGACGGTGCGTGAAAGCCAGAGCGCCATGGAGGCGGCACTGATCTGGAAGGGACGCAAGTCCGCGTTCGGCGCCACCGGCCGCATCTCGGATTACATCTGCATGGACGGTACCGTGCCCCTCGGGAAGCTCCCCTACGTCCTGGAGAAGACGTCCGAGATCGTCGAGCGCTTCGGCCTGAGGGTCGCGAACGTCTTCCATGCGGGCGACGGCAATATGCACCCGTTGATCCTGTTCAATGCCAACGATCCCGAGGATGCCGCCCGCGCCGAGGAGGCCGGCAACGAGATCCTCAAGCTTTGCGTCGATGCCGGCGGCTGCCTGACCGGGGAGCACGGCGTTGGCATCGAGAAGCGCGACCTCATGCGCCACCAGTACTCCGATGCGGACCTCAACCAGCAGATGGCGGTGCGTTCCGCCTTCGATGCAGGCTGGCTCCTCAACCCGTCCAAAGTGTTCCCGCTGGAAGGGCGTCCGGCCGCATGAGCTTCATACCCCATAGTGAAGCGGATGCGGCCTATGTCATCCGCAACGCCGCCGCCAGGGGCACGCGCCTGGCGATTTGCGGCGGCGATACCCGAAGCGGTTTCGGAAATCCGGTCGCCGGCGAGGAGACCCTGAGTTCCAGGGGATTGTCCGGGATCGTCGATTACGAGCCGGCAGAGATGGTGATGACCGCAAGGGCCGGAACCCCCGTTGCCGAGATCGAGACCGCCCTGGCGGCGAACGGCCAGGTGATGGCTTTCGAGCCGATGGACCACCGGTCCGTGATGGGTACGTCCGGAGAGCCGACGATCGGCGGTGTGTTCGCTGCCAACGTATCCGGTCCGCGCCGCTTCGTGGCCGGTGCCGCCCGCGACAGCCTGCTCGGCATCCGTTTCGTCAACGGCAGCGGTGAAGTCATCCGCGCCGGCGGACGGGTAATGAAGAACGTTACCGGGTTGGACCTCGTGAAACTGCTCGCCGGCTCGCACGGCACGCTGGGCTTCATCACCGAAGTGACCTTCCGCGTCCTGCCGGTCCCCCAGGCGGTGGCGACGATCGTCGTCTCGGGCCTGGACGATGCGGCGGCGGCGCAGGCCATGTCGGTCGCCATGGCGATGCCGGTGGAGGTTTCTGGAGCCTCGCATCTGCCCCAGAGCGTGAAAGGTCGCTTCCTGCACGGCGCCCTGCCGGAAGGCGAGGCTACGGTGCTGCGGCTCGAGGGACTGCAGGCCTCCGTTGCCGTTCGCGCCGACAAGCTGGCCGCCGCCATGGCGCCCTTCGGTCGCGTATCGCACCTCGCCGCAGAGGAAAGCCGCCGCCTTTGGCAGGAGATCCGCGACGTGCTGCCCTATGCGGGAACGACGCATAAGGCGCTGTGGCGGGTGTCGGTTGCACCCTCGGCCGCCCACCAGCTGGTTGCGGCACTTCGCCTGGAAGCGGGGATCGACGCATTCTACGACTGGCAGGGAGGGCTGGTCTGGATGCAGATGGAGGCCGATCCGGAAGCGGCGCTTTTGCGGCGCTACATCAAGGCGCTCGGAGGCGGTCATGCGACGCTGGTGCGGGCGCCCGAGCGCGTGAGGGCGATGACGCCGGCCTTCGAGCCCCAGCCGGATGCCGTCGCGGCCCTTTCGGCACGCATCAAGGAAAAACTCGATCCGGCTGGCATTTTCGGTCCGGGAAAGATGGCAGGAGCCTAGAGTTGCAGACGAACTTCACCGCCGAACAGCTCGCTGATCCGCATGTGGCGGAATCGGAGAAGATCCTG
>JAEWKX010000018.1 GCA_023393575.1 Pseudomonadota bacterium | reverse complement strand
CGGTGGCACTGAGGTATTCGAGATGATCGGCCGAAAGCGCGCCGTAGGAGGCGGCCAGCCGTGCGCCGCCCAGATCGGACAGCTGTTCTGCATGCAGCTTGACCGGCAGGTTCAACTCCGCGGCGTTATCGAAGACGCGCGCAATCTCCGTCGGAGAGAAGGCGATGCCTTCGCAGAACCCGTCCACGGCATCCACGAGACCCTCGGCGTGCGCGGCCTCCAGTCCCGGCAGCACGACCTCGGAGATGTAGTCGCCGTTGCGCCCCTGGTATTCCGGCGGTGTCGCGTGGGCGGCGAGCCAGCTGGTGACGATCCGCACCGGGCGGATTTCTCCGAGCCGGCGGGCCGCGCGCAGCATCTTCAACTCGCCCTCGATGTTCAGCGCATAGCCGGATTTGATTTCCACCGTGGACACACCCTCGGCCAGCAACGTGTCGAGGCGGGGCAGGGCCTGCGTGACGAGCTCTTCCACGGAAAGTGCGTTGGTTGCCCTGACGGAGGAAACGATGCCGCCGCCGGCGCGGGCGATCTCCTCATAGGTGGCGCCGGCAAGCCGCATCTCGAATTCGCGTGCGCGGTCGCCGCCATAGACGAGGTGGGTATGGCAGTCGATCAATGCCGGCGTGATCCAGCGCCCGCCGCAATCGTGCGGTGTCAGAGAGTTCCGAAAGTGATCGGGAACGTCTGCCGCGGGTCCACGGTAGGCGATGCGGCCATCCTTGACCGCAATTGCTCCCGCTTCGACTGTCGCCGGCCCAGTGGATGAGAAGGTGACAATCCGTGCGTTCAACCAAAGGCCGGAAGCATCCGCGGATCGGTCTGTCTCGGAAACGGAGAACTGGTTCATGCTATCCTCTTCCCTTCTGGGACTATATGTATATACATAAAAGACCGGCTGACAAGACGAAACACTTGTCGCTCCAGCAAACGGAGGACCTGATGACGAATGCAGTTCATGCCGCGGCCGCGCTGCTTCCGGACGGATGGTCGGACAATGTGCGGATCATGCTGGACAACGGGTTGATCCGGTCCGTCGAGGTCGGGATGGATCCCGCACCGGACGACGAACGTCATTCGGTATTGGTGCCGGCCATGCCCAACCTTCACAGCCACGCGTTTCAACGCGCCATGGCGGGGCTCGCCGAGATCCGGGGCTCCGGCTCCGACAATTTCTGGAGCTGGCGCGAACTGATGTACCGCTTCGCCCTCTCGATGACTCCGGACCAGATGGAGGCGATCGCGGCTCAACTCTATGTGGAGATGCTCGAAGCAGGCTTCGGCCGGGTCGGCGAATTTCACTATCTGCATCATGACGGGGATGGGCGTCCCTACGCAAATATCGCGGAGATGGCCGAACGCATTGCGGCGGCAGCGGGCCAGACAGGCATTCGGCTGACGCTCCTGCTTGTCTTCTACGCGCGTTCAGGTTTTGGCGGTGCAGCACCGACCGATGGCCAGCGGCGGTTTATCAATTCCCTGGAAGGCTTTGCGCGCTTGCTGGAAGGGTCGCGAGCGGCCGTCGCAGACCTGCCCGATGCCGTCGTCGGTGTCGCTCCGCACAGCCTGCGGGCGGTATCGCCGGAGGAATTGTCATCCGTCGTGCCGATGGCGGGAGCAGCACCGGTGCATATCCATGTCGCCGAACAGACAAGGGAGGTCGAGGACTGCATTGCCTGGTCGGGCATGCGGCCGGTGGAATGGCTGCTCGAGAACGTAGACATCGACAGGCGCTGGTGCCTGATCCACGCGACGCACATGACATCGGAGGAGACTTTGAGAATGGCGAAGAGCGGAGCCGTCGCGGGACTTTGTCCGATCACAGAGGCAAACCTGGGAGATGGAATATTTCCCGGCGCGGAGTTTGTTGCGGCGGCCGGGGCATTCGGCGTGGGCTCCGACTCCAATGTCCTCATCGGTGTTGGAGAGGAACTGCGGCAGTTCGAATATTCCCAGCGCCTGGGGCTTCGGATCCGCAACGTGATGACACGGCCCGGCGGTTCGAACGGCTGCGCTCTGTTCGAAGGCGCCCTGACCGGCGGAAGCCGGGCTTTGGGCGCGGAGAGCGCATTGGAGGAGGGGAGCGCGGCCGACTTCGTGGCACTGGATATCTCGTCTGCACCCTACCTCAAGCGCGATCAGGTCCTCGACGGCTGGATCTTTGCCGGAAGTGTCAGGCCCGACTGCGTGTGGGTGAACGGCACGAAGCTGGTCGAGAGGGGGCGGCACCGTCACCGCGACAGGATCGCCGCACGGTTCCATGCGGCAATGAAGAGCCTTGTCGAAGCCTGATCAGCGGGCGAGCCAGCCACCGTCGACCGGCAGGACGACGCCATGAACATAATCGGAGGCGGCGGAGGCCAGGAAGACCGCGGCGCCGCCCAGCTCATCCGGCCTGCCCCAGTGACCGGCGGGGATGCGGCCGAGGATCGCGGCATTGCGATCGTGGTCGTTCCGTAGCGCCTCGGTGTTGTTGGTCTCGAAGTAGCCCGGCGCGATGGCGTTGACGTTGATGCCCTTGCCGGCCCATTCGCAGGCGAGAAGGCGTGTCAGCCCGGCCAGCCCGCTTTTGGAGGCGGTATAGGAGGGGATGCGGATTCCGCCCTGGAAGGAAAGGAGCGAGGCGATGTTGATGATCTTGCCCGGCCGCCCCTGGGCAATCAGGTGACGGGCGAAGGCCTGGCTCAGGAAGAAGACGCTCTTCAGGTTGACGTCCATCACGTTGTCCCAGTCCGCTTCGGTGAAATCCACGGCATCCGCCCTGCGGATGATGCCCGCATTGTTGACGAGGATATCGGCCCGTCCCGACCAGGCGAGGGTCTGATCGATGACATCCTTTACCGGTTCGGTCGTGGAGAGATCGGCCTTGATGAAGCGGCACTTGCCCCGCCCGCCCGCCCTGATGGCTGCTTCCGTTTCGGCCATGGATGAGCGTCCGACGAGCGCGATATCGGCACCGGCGCCGGCAAGCGCTACGGCGATTGCCTGGCCCAGGCCGGTATTGGCGCCGGTGACGATGGCGGTCCTGCCTGTCAGGTCGAATGAAATGGTCACGTCTCGCTCCTCCTCGTGTGACAAGAAAAAGCCGCCGGAAATTTCTCTCCAGCGGCTCTTGGTGTGGGTTCCGTCGCTTACAGCGTCCGGGTGACGTGCTCCACGCGGAAGCACTCGATGACGTCGCCTGCGCGAATGTCCTCGTAGTTCTCGAAGGCCATGCCGCATTCCTGGCCGACCGGCACTTCGGAGACTTCGTCCTTGAAGCGCTTGAGCGTCTTGAGCTTGCCTTCGTGGATAACGACGTTGTCGCGCACGAGGCGGACGCCCGCACCGCGCTCGACCTTGCCTTCGGTGACGCGGCAGCCAGCGACCTTGCCGACCTTGGTGATGTTGAACACCTCCAGGATCTCGGCATTGCCGAGGAAGGTCTCGCGCCGTTCCGGCGACAGCAGGCCCGACATTGCCGCCTTCACGTCATCCACCAGATCGTAGATGATGTTGTAGTAGCGGATCTCGATGCCCGAACGCTCCGCGAACTGGCGTGCCTGTACGTTCGCACGCACGTTGAAGCCGATGATCGCTGCATTGGATGCCTCGGCGAGCGAGATATCCGACTCCGTGATCCCACCGGCGCCCGAGTGGACGATGCGAGCGCGGACTTCGTCGGTCCCAAGCTTCTCCAGGGCGCCGGCAATGGCTTCGATGGAGCCCTGCACGTCGCCCTTGATGACGAGCGGGAACTCCTTGAGGCCGGAGGTCTGCAACTGCGACATCATCTGTTCGAGCGAGCCGCGCGAGCCGGACTGGCGTGCGGCGGCCTTGTCGCGTGCCAGGCGCTGACGATACTCTGAGATCTCGCGGGCGCGGCTTTCGCTATCGACAACCGCGAACCTGTCACCGGCTGCCGGCGTGCCGGAAAGCCCGAGGACCTCGACCGGCGTGGCCGGTCCGGCTTCCTTGACGTGCTCGCCCTTGTCGGTAACAAGCGCGCGAACCCGGCCCCACTGGTCCCCGGCAACAACGATCTGGCCGGGCTTCAGCGTCCCCTTCTGCACCAGTACGGTCGCCACTGCGCCACGCCCACGGTCGAGCTGAGCTTCGATCACCGTGCCTTCTGCAGTCCGGTTCGGATTGGCCTTGAGGTCGAGGATTTCGGCCTGCAGCAGGATGGCTTCCAGCAATTTGTCGAGGTTGGTCTGGTTCTTCGCCGAGACTTCCACGTCAAGGACTTCACCGCCCATGCTTTCCACGAAGACCTCGTGCTGCAGCAGTTCGGTGCGAACCTTCTGCGCGTTTGCCGTCGGCTTGTCGATCTTGTTGATCGCCACGATGATCGGCACGCCTGCCGCCTTCGCGTGATTGATGGACTCGATCGTCTGCGGCATGACACTGTCATCAGCGGCGACGACGAGGATCGCAATATCGGTCGCCTGCGCGCCGCGGGCACGCATGGCGGTGAACGCGGCGTGGCCGGGGGTGTCGTTGAACGTGATCTTCTGGCCGTTCTGCTCCACTTGATAGGCGCCGATGTGCTGCGTAATGCCGCCGGCTTCACCGGCGACCACGTTGGCATGGCGGATGGCGTCGAGCAGCGAGGTCTTGCCGTGGTCGACGTGGCCCATGATCGTGACGACCGGCGGGCGCGGCAGCATCTCGCCTTCGGTATCGGCGACGTCGAAAATGCCTTCCTCGACGTCGGATTCGGAGACGCGCTTGACGGTGTGGCCGAATTCACCGGCGATCAGTTCGGCAAGGTCGGCGTCGATGACGTCGCCCGGCTTCATCATCTGGCCTTCCTTCATCAGGAACTTGATGACATCGACGGCGCGTTCGGACATGCGCTGCGACAGTTCCTGAATGGTGATTGTTTCCGGCAGGATGACCTCGCGCATGACCTTCTCGCGCGGCTCCTGCATCTGGCTGCGACGGAACTTCTCCTGGCGGCGGCGCATCGCGGCCATCGAACGGCCGCGGGCGTTGCCACCTTCGTCATCCGTGCTGACGGTGGTGACGGTCAGCTTGCCACGACGACGTTCATCTTCGGTCTTCGGACGAGCCGGTACCTTGGCGGGCGCCGGAGTTGCGACACGACCGCGGGCCGGAACGCCACGCGGCGGGCCGCGATCGTCGTCCTCATCATTTCCTGCGCGACGGCCGCGGCCGATCACCGGCGAAACCGGGGCGGCAGCAGGCTGGGGG
>JAEWKX010000368.1 GCA_023393575.1 Pseudomonadota bacterium | reverse complement strand
GTTTGAAAAAGCGGATCAAACAGCATAAATCGGGACAAGCGAAATTGGAGTTGCAGTTATGGGTTCCTTCAGTGTTTGGCATTGGCTGATCGTTCTGATCATCGTGCTCGTGCTCTTCGGCCGTGGCAAGATCCCGGAACTGATGGGCGACGTCGCCAAGGGTATCAAGAGCTTCAAGAAGGGCATCAGCGAGGACGAGGCTTCCGAGACGACGAAGACCGTCGAGCACAAGCCCGAGGATACCAAGGAAAGCCCGCGGACCTGATCTTTCGGACCGGGTTCGGGGAGCCTTGTTGAATGCTTGATATCGGCTGGACCGAGCTTCTCGTTATCGGGATCATCCTGATCGTGGTCGTCGGCCCGAAGGATCTGCCGCCTATGTTGCGGGCCTTCGGACGGATGACCGGCACGCTGCGCAGGATGGCGGGAGATTTTCGCACCCAGTTCGATGAAGCTCTTCGCGAGACGGAAATGGACGAGGTCCGCAAGACCATTTCGGACGCCCAGAAGCTCAATCCGTCGAACGCGTTGCGAGATGCGATCAATCCCTTGCGCCAGATGGGGCAGGATATCCGCAGCGATCTGGAGAAGTCGACGCGTGTTGAAACGACCTCCACCGTCGGGAAGGCGGATATAGAAGCGCAGAAGGCTGTCGAGGGTGTCGTTCCCGCCGAGCAGCCCGCTCCGGTCACGGTGCCGGCGCCTGCCATGACCTTGCCGCCGACGCCGCCAGCTGTTGCAGCCTCGGCTCCGGAGGAGGGTACCGGGCCGGCGCCGGTCAAGAAGACGCGCAAGCCAGCGAGTTCGATGGTGGCCGGTGCGGATGTCCAGCCGCAGGATACGGGTAAGCGGAAGCGCCGAAGCGTGGCGGAAACGCCCGCCGGCACCTCGGTGCCCAAGCCCTCCGCCCGGAAGCGCTCCGTCAAGAACTCCGATACCCCGAAGGATGACGCATGAGCGGTGACATCGAAGACAAGCCGCAGCCGCTCATCGAGCACCTTGTTGAATTGCGCAAGCGGTTGATCTGGTCGCTCGGCGCGTTCTTCGTCGCTTTCATTCTGTGCTTTTTCTTTGCCAAGGAGCTCTTCAACCTGCTTGTCGTGCCCTACAAGTGGGCCGTTCTGTGGGCCGGTATGGACGTGACGAAGTCGGAATTGATCTACACCGCGCCGCAGGAGTTCTTCTTCACCCAGGTGAAGGTGGCGATGTTCGGCGCCGTGGTGATCGCCTTCCCCGTGATCGCGTCACAGATCTACAAGTTCGCGGCGCCCGGCCTCTACAAGAACGAGCGGGCCGCCTTCCTGCCGTTCCTTGTGGCTTCGCCCATCCTGTTCCTGATGGGTGCGGCGCTGGTCTACTTCTTCTTCACGCCGATGGTAATGTGGTTCTTCCTGGCCATGCAGCAGACGCCGGCGGAAGGAGAGATGGCCATTTCGCTGTTGCCGCGGGTCTCGGAATATCTCAGCCTGATCATGACGCTGGTGCTGTCCTTCGGCCTGGTGTTCCAGTTGCCGGTGGTGACGACGCTTCTGGCGCGAGTGGGACTGCTGACCAGCCAGTGGCTGAGGGAGAAGCGGAAGTTCGCGATCGTGATCGCCTTCATCGTCGCCGCGGTCCTGACGCCGCCCGCTCCGCTTTCCCAGATCGGTCTTGCGCTGCCGACCATCCTTCTCTACGAGATTTCCATCTACGCCGCACGACTCGTCGAGCGCAAGCGCGCCGAGGAGGCGATTGCCGAATCCGCCGCGTCCGACCTTGCCGAAATGGACAAGGCCTAGGCCCTTCTGCCTTGCTTGCGACCGTGCTGCGTTCCGCTCGAAAGGCCAGAGACGATGCTCGATATCAGGTGGATCCGCGACAATCCGGAGTTTCTGGACGAGGCGCTGACAAAACGGGGTGCCGCGCCGCTGGCCGCGTCCCTGGTTGCGCTGGACGACAGGCGCCGCACGGTGATCCAGAAACTGCAGGACATGCAGTCGCGCCGCAACGCCGCCTCCAAGGAAATCGGCGCCGCCATGGCGCAGAAGAACACCGAGCTCGCTGAAAAGCTGAAGGCCGAAGTGGCCGAGATCAAGGAAAGCATGCCTGCCGCCGAGCAGGAGGAGCGCGAAGCCGTTTCCGCGTTGGACGACGCCCTGTCGCGCGTGCCGAACATTCCGTTCGACGACGTGCCTGTCGGCAAGGACGAGAACGACAATGTCGTCAAGCGCCTCGTCGGCCACAAGCCTGGTTGGAACCATCCTGCGAAAGAGCATTTCGAGATCGGTGAGCAACTCGGTTACATGGATTTCGAGCGTGCGGCGAAGCTCTCCGGCGCCCGTTTTACGATCCTGACCGGGCCACTGGCGAAGCTGGAACGTGCGTTGGGGCAGTTCATGCTCGACCTGCACACAACGGAACATGGTTACACCGAGGTTTCTTCGCCCCTGATGGTGCGCGACGAGGCGATGTATGGGACAGGGCAGTTGCCGAAGTTCGCCGAGGACCTGTTCAGGACGACGGACGGCCGATGGCTGATCCCGACCGCCGAGGTGACGCTCACCAATCTCGTCTCCGGCGAGACGTTGGAACAGGAGAAACTGCCGTTGCGCTTCACGGCGCTCACCCCGTCCTTCCGCTCGGAAGCCGGCTCGGCCGGCCGCGACACCCGCGGCATGCTGCGCCAGCACCAGTTCTGGAAGTGCGAGCTCGTCTCGATCACTGATGCCGAAAGCTCGATCGCGGAACACGAGCGCATGACGGAATGCGCCGAGACCGTGTTGAAGCGCCTCGGCCTGCATTTCCGGACCGTAACGCTCTGCACCGGTGACATGGGTTTCGGCGCGCGCAAGACCTATGACATCGAAGTCTGGCTGCCGGGCCAGAACACCTACCGCGAGATTTCCTCGTGCTCGGTTTGCGGCGATTTCCAGGCCCGCAGGATGAACGCGCGCTATCGCGCGAAGGACGTCAAGGCCCTGCAATTCGTTCATACGTTGAACGGCTCAGGTACCGCGGTCGGCCGCTGCCTGATCGCAGTGATGGAGAACTACCTCAACGAGGACGGGTCGATAACGGTGCCCGATGCCCTGCTCCCTTACATGGGCGGCATCAAGAAGATCGAACGGGCTGGCTGATGCGCATCCTGCTCACGAATGACGACGGCATTCATGCAGAGGGCCTCGCCGCGCTGGAGCGGATTGCCCGTCAGCTTACGGACAACGTCTGGATCGTCGCGCCCGAGACCGACCAGAGCGGGCTCGCTCATTCGCTGACGCTCTCCGAGCCGCTTCGCCTCCGCAAGGTGGCGGACAAGCATTTTGCTCTTCGCGGGACGCCGACCGATTGCGTCATCATGGGTATCCGCGAAGTGATGCCGGAAAGGCCGGACATCGTGCTGTCCGGCGTGAATGCCGGCGCCAATATGGCGGACGACGTTACCTATTCTGGGACGATCGCCGGGGCGATCGAGGGGACGTTGCAGGGGGTGCGGTCCTTTGCGCTGAGCCAGGCATATCATCACGACGCCGATGGCGGGCGAATCGTCCCGTGGGAAACTGCGGAAGCCTACGCTCCCGACCTCATCCGCAAGCTGAGCGACGTCGATCTGCCCGATGGGACCTTCCTGAACCTGAACTTCCCGAAATGTCCGCCGAAGGACGTGCAGGGGGTCCAGGTCACCTCACAGGGAAAGCTCGACTTCGGCCTGACGATCGACGCCCGCCGCGACGGCCGGGGCCTGCCCTATTACTGGCTTCATTTCGGGGAGCGGAGGGGGCATTTCCGCGAGGGAACAGATATTCATGCCCTCAAGCACGACAAGATCTCGGTCACGCCGCTGAAACTGGACCTTACGGACCATTCGGTACAGGATCGGCTTGCGGAAGCGCTTGGATTCGGAGTCGCCGGTTGAAGTCCAGCATGGCGGAAAAGGAAGGTTTTGCCGCGCTCGTGCTGCGTCTGCGGGCGGAAGGCATTTCCGACCTCGACCTTCTAACGGCGGTGGAGCAGACGCCGCGCTCCGTGTTCGTGCCGTCGCAGATGGAAACGGAAGCCTATTCCAGCCGGACGATTCCCATCGACTGCGGCGCCTTCATGGAAGGTGCCGATCTTTCCGTGAGACTTCTCCATCGCCTGCAGGTGAAGCCCGGCCAGCGGGTTCTGGAGATC
>JAEWKX010000326.1 GCA_023393575.1 Pseudomonadota bacterium | reverse complement strand
ACCTTGACGGTGCAGGTCACAGAAACGCCGCAGATCATTCAGCCGGAGCCCTTCTCGCGCGGGGTCACCGCGGTGCAGCCGGAAACCGACATCATGGCGATGAAGGAAGGCGGACCGGTGGCGATCCTGGACGGGCCCGATCTGCGAACCCTCGTCGCCGGCCTCAACAACATCGGCGTAAAGCCGGACGGCATCATCGCCATTCTCCAGGGCATCAAGTCGGCCGGCGCCCTTCAAGCGGAGCTCGTCCTGCAATGACTGCGAACAAGCCCTTCCTAACGATCTCGAGGTCCACGGTCCGGAGGACCCTGCTTCTCGGCACAATTCTCCTCGCGGTGCCTCAGGTCGGTGCGCAGGAGCCCGTCACGGTTTCATCGACATCGACGCAGGATGAGATCAGGCAGTTCTGCACGAACATTGCCGATGCCGCCAAGGATCAGCGCTATCTGCTCCAGAAGCAGGAACTTGAGACGCTGCGGTCCGACGTCGATGCGCGCATCGCCGTCCTGGAAAGCCGCAAGGCCGAGTACGAGGACTGGCTGACGCGCCGCAACGACTTTCTCGTGCGCGCGGAAGCCGGGCTCGTCGAAATCTTCAAGACGATGAAGGCCGATGCGGCCGCTCCGCAACTCGAGGAGATGAACCTCGAAGTGGCGGCGGCCATCATCATGAAGCTGCCGGCGCGTCAGTCGGGCCTCGTGCTCAGTGAAATGGACCCGCAGAAGGCCGGCATGATCGCCACGATCATCGCCAGCGCTTCCGATCCCAATACCTCGAAAGAACCCTCATGACGAAGCGCATCTCCGCGATCGTGGCCCTTCTCTTCCTTGCCGGCTGCCAGAGCCAGACGGTACGGGAGATCGGCAACGCCCCCTCGATGAGCCCGATCGGCAGCGGCCTGCAATACGCTTCGGCGCCACAGATGGCATCCTACCCGAAGCAGCCGCGGCAGCTCTCCAACGGCTATTCCCTGTGGAGCGACTCCCAGGCGGCGCTCTTCAAGGATGCCCGCGCGCTCAACGTCGGTGATATCCTCACCGTCGATATCCAGATCAACGATCGTGCGTCCTTCGACAATGAGACGGAACGCAGCCGCACCAATGCGGGTGGCTTGTCGTGGCAGACCGGGATAGACAATCTCCTGGGGTGGACGCCGGATCCGATGTCGGGCGACCTGAGTTCCAGCTCGAGCACCGACACCCAGGGCAAGGGCTCCACCGAACGGTCGGAGAAGCTGAAGCTCCTCGTTGCCGCAGTGGTAACCGGTATCCTCGAGAACGGCAATCTGCTGATCAGCGGCTCGCAGGAGGTGAGGGTGAACCATGAGATCCGCATCCTGAACGTCGCCGGTATCGTCCGCCCCCAGGATGTGAACGCCGACAACACGATCTCCTATGAGCGCATCGCCGAAGCCCGGATCTCCTATGGTGGCCGCGGCCGTCTGACGGAAGTCCAGCAGCCGCCGGTCGGTCAGCAGGTGGTCGATCTCTTCTCGCCCTTCTGAGGAAGCCGCCCGGAGCAGGGAACAGGATGATGGATGAAGCACAGGGCGCAGATGGCGCCAACAAGAGGAAATCGCTTCTGCTGCTGATCGCGGGCGTTGCCGGCCTCACCATCCTGGGCGGTGGCGGTGGCTGGGTCCTCGGTGGAATGATCGCACCGGCGGTTCCGGAGGTCGAGGAGCCCGCGGCAAAGGAAGGCGAGCACGGCGCCAAGGAAGAGGGCATCCCGAAGATCGCCACGGAGGCGAACGGCGTGGTCCTGCTCGACCCGGTGACGACCAATCTCGCATACCCCTCCGAAAACTGGATTCGGCTGGAGATCGCGCTTGCGTTCAATGGTCCCCCGGAGCTGCCGCTGGCGGAGGAAATCCACCAGGACATCCTGGCCTATGTCCGAACCGTATCGCTCCAGCAGATTGAAGGCCCGCGCGGCTTCCAGTATCTTCGGGACGACATCCAGGAGCGAGTGGCGCTCCGCTCCCAGGGCAAGGTATCGAAGGTCATGTTCAGGACCATGGTCATCGAATAGGCAGCCGATAACAGGGGATGAACCGCGGCACCCGTTGACCTGCATCGCCTGCGGTGGCTATCGAAGTCCGATGTCCAGAACCCTCGTGATCGCATGATTCGGCTGATCGTCCTGCTGGCGGCCATGATGGCGGCGCCCGGTCTCGCATTCGCGCAGCAATCGCCGGCGGACCTGTTGAACATTCCCGTCGACGGCTCCGCGGCCGCCTGGATCATCCGCACCTTCGGCCTGCTGACGGTCCTTTCCGTCGCGCCCGGCATCCTCATCATGGTGACGAGCTTCCCCCGCTTCGTCATCGCCTTCTCGATCCTGCGTTCGGGCATGGGCCTCGCCACGGCTCCTTCCAACCTGGTGCTGATCTCCATGGCGCTGTTCATGACCTTCTACGTCATGTCGCCCACCTTCGACCGGGCCTGGAACGAGGGGGTGCAGCCGCTCCTGGAAAACCAGATCCAGGAGGCCGAGGCCGTTCAGCGGATCGCCGAGCCTTTCCGCGCCTTCATGAGCGTCAACACCCGCGACAAGGATCTGGCCCTGTTCGTCGACCTCGCCCGCGAACGCGGCCAGAGTGTCGGAACGCCGGAACAGGTGGATTACCGGGTGCTGATCCCGGCCTTCATGCTGTCGGAAATCCGCCGCGGCTTCGAGATCGGCTTCCTGATCATCCTGCCCTTCCTCGTCATCGACATGATCGTCGCTGCCATCACCATGGCCATGGGCATGATGATGCTGCCGCCGACCTCGATCTCGCTGCCGTTCAAGATCCTGTTCTTCGTCCTGATCGACGGCTGGAACCTGCTCGTCGGCAGCCTCGTACGATCGTTCGGCTGACCGTTAACCAAGCTTCCTAACCGCCTATTTACCATACTTGGACTGCCGATCCGAGCGCGGCTTGGATTTAAGATGTTGGCAAGAATTGGCGTGCGAATTTCGTCTCACACGACGGGTTTGGTAGCCAAAGATGCGGCACCGAGTGGCATGACGCCGGGCTGTCGTGACCGGAAGGGAAACCGATCCGGTATGTCCCCCAC
>JAEWKX010000318.1 GCA_023393575.1 Pseudomonadota bacterium | reverse complement strand
GCGCGAGGTTCGCCGCGCGCTTCTGGAGGCTGACGTGGCGCTCGATGTCGTGCGCTCCTTTACCGATCGCGTCCGCGAAAAGGCCGTCGGCGCCGAGATCCTGAAGTCGATCAAGCCCGGCCAGATGGTCGTCAAGATCGTCCATGACGAGCTGATCGAGATGCTGGGCTCGGAAGGGGTCGGCATCGACCTGCATGCGCCGGCACCCGTGGTCATCATGATGGTCGGCCTGCAGGGCTCGGGCAAGACGACCACGACCGGCAAGATCGCCAAGCGGCTGACGGACCGCGAGAAGAAGAAGGTGCTGATGGCGTCGCTCGACACGCGACGTCCGGCAGCCCAGGAACAGCTCCGCCAGCTGGGTGTCCAGACAAGCGTCGATACCCTGCCGGTCATCGCCGGCCAGTCGCCGACCGATATCGCCGCGCGCGCCGTACAGGCAGCGAAACTCGGTGGCCATGACGTCGTCATCCTCGACACCGCCGGCCGCACGCATATCGACGAGCCGCTGATGGCCGAGATGGCGGAGATCAAGCGGAAATCCAATCCGCACGAGATCCTGCTCGTCGCCGATAGCCTCACCGGCCAGGACGCCGTCAACCTGGCCCGCAATTTCGACGAGCGCGTCGGCATTACCGGCCTGGTGCTGACCCGCATGGACGGCGACGGACGCGGCGGCGCGGCGCTCTCGATGCGTGCGGTCACCGGCAAGCCGATCAAGCTGATCGGCACGGGCGAGAAGATGACGGAGATGGAGGAATTCCATCCCCGCCGCATCGCCGACCGCATCCTCGGCATGGGCGACATCGTGTCGCTGGTCGAGAAGGCCGCCGAGAACATCGACGCCGAAAAGGCGCGCGCGATGGCCGAGAAGATGGCCAAGGGCAAGTTCGACCTGAACGACCTCGCCGACCAGCTGCGCCAGATGAAGTCGCTCGGCGGCATGGGCGGCATCATGGGCATGATGCCCGGCATGGCCGGCATGAAGGACAAGCTCGCTGCGTCCGGCATGAGCGACAGGGTGTTCGACCGCCAGATCGCCATCATCTCGTCGATGACCAAGGCCGAGCGTGCCAATCCGGACATCCTCAAGCATTCCCGCAAGAAGCGCATCGCCGCCGGCTCCGGCACCGATGCGGCGGAGATCAACAAGCTCCTGAAGATGCACCGCCAGATGGCCGACATGATGAAGGCCATGGGCGGCAAGGGCAAAGGCGGCGGCATGATGAAGCAGATGATGGGCGGCCTTGCCTCCAAGATGGGGCTGGGGGGCGGCATGGGTGGCCTCGGCGGCATGCCGGACCTCTCCAAGCTCGACCCGAAGCAACTGGAAGCGCTGCAGAAGCAGGCGGCGGCCGCCGGTTTCAAGCCGGGTTCGATGCCGGGCCTGCCGGGCGGCGGCATGCCGGGCATGGGCGGCGGACTGCCGGGTCTCGGCGGCGGGTTCCCGGGCCTTCCCGGCCTGCCGAAGAAGAAGTGAGGGGGAACTCATGGCCGAAGACGTCAAGCAGAAGCTCGCAAGCTACCGCCAGTCGATCGACAACCTCGACGCCGCGCTGGTGCACATGCTCGCGGAGCGCTTCCGCTGCACCAAGGAAGTCGGCCTCCTGAAGGCCCAGTACGATTTGCCGCCGGCCGATCCGGCGCGCGAGGAATACCAGATCGAACGCCTCCGCCGCCTGGCGAAGGACGCTCATCTGGACCCGGATTTCGCGGAAAAATTCCTGAACTTCGTGATCAGGGAAGTGATCCGGCACCATGAAGCCATCGCCGCCGAGCACGGCGGCACGAGACAACCCGCATAAAAGACAACCCGCTTAAAACCAGACAGCCCGCCTGACGGCGGCCTCAAGAAAGACCAAGGAGTCAAGAAAATGTCCCTGAAGATTCGTCTCGCCCGCGGCGGTTCCAAGAAGCGTCCGTACTACCATGTCGTCGTTGCCGATGCCCGTGCGCCGCGCGACGGCCGCTTCCTCGAAAAGCTCGGTTCCTGGAACCCGATGCTGGCCAAGGGCGACGAGAAGCGCGTCGAACTGAACGTCGAGCGCATTCAGGAGTGGATCGCAAAGGGCGCCCAGCCGACCGACCGCGTTCTCCGCTTCCTCGCCGAAGCCGGCGTTGCCGAGCGTGAAGCCCGCAGCAACCCCGACAAGGCCAAGCCCGGCAAGAAGGCTCAGGAACGCGCCGCCGAGAAGGCCCAGAAGGCAGAGGATGCCAAGGCCGCAGCAACCGAAGCTGCTGCCGAGTAAGGTTGATCCGCCTCCTGCGGATGATTGGGCGGTACGGAAACGTGCCGCCCATTTTCTGTTTTCATTTGTCCGCACTGTCGGTACAAGCGCCTGAACCATCCGGATGATGCGCATGACGAAGCTCCATAACCCGATCCTCATGGCGACAATCGGCGCGGCGCAGGGCTTGCGCGGCGAGGTGCGGGTGCGCGTCTATACCGCCGATCCCCTTTCGCTCGGCGACTATGGGAACCTGCACGGCAAGGACGGCCGGGTCTTCGAGATCCTGGAGATCCGCGAGGCGAAGAACGTCGTCATCGTCCGCTTCCGCGGCGTCAACGACCGCGATGCGGCCGAGGCGTTGAACGGGCTCGAACTCTACATCGAGCGGGAGAACCTTCCGGATGACGAATTGGACGACGACGAGTTCTACTACGCGGACCTCGAAGGGCTGGAGGCGGTCGACGACAGTGGCAAGAGCTACGGCACCGTCAGCGGCGTGTTCGATTTCGGGGCCGGCGACCTGCTGGAACTGAAGGGGCCGGGCCGCCGACCGACGCTCATTCCGTTTTCCGAGGCGGCGGTACTGGAGATCGACCTGGAGAGGGGCAGGCTCGTCATCGATCCACGCGCCGCAGGTCTCGTAGAGGATCCCGAGGATCGCAAGCCCGGCGCCGGAAAGCCGGACGGTGGAGCCGGCGGGGCGCCATGACCTTCCGCGCCACGATCCTGACGCTTTATCCGGAGATGTTTCCCGGCCATCTCGGCTTTTCCCTCGCCGGCAAGGCGCTCGAGCGCGGCCAGTGGTCCATCGAACCGGTGCAGATCCGGGATTTCGCCGCGGACCGGCACCGCACGGTGGATGATACCCCTGCGGGCGGCGGTGCCGGAATGGTGCTGAAGCCGGACATCCTGGCGAAGGCCATCGATCATGTCTCGGCGGGCGACAGCCGGCCGCGCCTGCTGATGAGCCCGCGCGGCCGGCCGCTCACCCAGAGGCGCGTGCGGGAGCTCGCGGCGGGCGACGGCGCCGTGATCGTCTGCGGCCGGTTCGAGGGCGGCGACCAGCGGGTGATCGAGGCGCGCCAGCTGGAGGAGGTCTCGATCGGCGACTATATCCTCTCCGGCGGGGAGCCGGCGGCGCTGACGCTGCTCGACGCGGTGGTGCGCATCCTGCCCGGCGTGATGGGCAATGCCCTTTCAGGCGCGCACGAGAGCTTCGAGGGCGGATTGCTGGAATATCCGCACTACACGCGGCCGCAGGTCTTCGAGGGCCGCGAGATCCCCGCCATACTCACCTCCGGCAACCACGCCGCGATCGAGAGGTGGCGCCACGAGCAGGCGCTGGCGCTGACGTGCGAACGGCGGCCGGACCTGCTGAAGGACGACTGAGCCCGGTCTATCCTGCGCTTCGCCCGCGCTCGGCGCTCCTCAGCCGGTCACGAAGTAGTAGGCCGTCAGCGCCACGCCGACGGCGATGACGATCACCCGCATCACCGTCTGCGAGACCCGCCGGGCCATCCACACGCCCGCATAGCCGCCGAGCGCCACGCCCGGGATCATCACCACGGCCTGCGGCCAGGCCACCACGCCGCCGCCAACGAAGATGACGATCGCGACTGCCGCGATCAGGATCGACAGGAGGTTCTTCAGCGCATTCAGATGATGATAGTTGCCACCCGAGGTGATGCCGAGCACGGCGAGCATCATGATGCCCATGCCGGCGCCGAAGAAGCCGCCATAGATGGAGGTGAAGAACTGCGCCACGATGCTCATCCGCGAATTGACCGGCTTTTCGACGGAAGCCTTCGGCTTCAGCCACGGGCCGGCCGCGAAGATGGCGGTCGCCGCGGCGAGCAGCCAGGGCACGATCTGACGGAAGGAGGGGTTGTCGAGCGACAGGAGCAGCAGCGAGCCGCCGAGCGCCCCGACCACGGAAACGATGGAGAGTGCGATCGCGCTGCGCCAACTCCTGGCGATCTCGTCGCGGTAGGCGAGCGTCGAAGTGATGTAACCCGGGAACTGTGTGATCGAGGAGGTTGCATTGGCAATGATCGGCGGCATGCCCACAAGAGTCAGGGCGCCGAAGGTCAGGAAGGTGCCGCCGCCCGCAATGGCATTCACCGCGCCTGCGAAAAACGCCGAGATGAACAGCAGCAGCATGGTCGCGATGGTCATAAGACGATCCTTCGATCCCGGATG
>JAEWKX010000166.1 GCA_023393575.1 Pseudomonadota bacterium | reverse complement strand
CTGCGCGAGACCGGCGAGAGCAAGGGCTACAATGCCGCCTTCAGCCCCCGAGACCGTTCCCGGTTTCTCGAAACGCTGGACCGCCTCTGCCGCCACGCCAGGAGCGGCATGACCCCAGGAGACAAATCATGAAAGTCATTTCACAGAATACCGCTTTCGGTGGCATGCAAGGCGTCTTCGCCCACGAGTCGGCCGCCTGCAACTGCGAGATGACCTTCGCAGTCTTCGTGCCTCCGCAGGCGATCAGCGAGCCTCGCCCTGTCCTCTGGTATCTTTCCGGCCTCACCTGTACCCATGCCAACGTGATGGAAAAGGGAGAGTACCGCCGGATGGCCGCGGAACTCGGCCTCGTCATCGTCTGCCCGGACACGAGCCCGCGCGGCAGCGATGTACCGGACGAACTGACCAACTGGCAGATGGGCAAGGGCGCCGGCTTCTACCTCGATGCGACCCAGGAGCCGTGGGCCGAGCATTACCGGATGTACACCTACATCACCGAGGAGTTGCCCGCGCTCGTCGGCCAGCACTTCCGCATCGATATGGAGCGGCAAGGCATATTCGGCCACTCGATGGGCGGCCACGGCGCCATGACGATCGCACTGAAGCACCCGGACCGCTTCAAGAGCTGTTCCGCGTTCGCCCCCATCGTGCAGCCGTCCACGGCCGACTGGTCGGAGCCGGCTCTCGAGAAGTATCTCGGATCGGATCGTTCAACCTGGCGATCCTACGACGCCTGCGCACTGGTGGAGGACGGCGCGCGTTTCCCCGAGTTCCTGATCGACCAGGGCCAGGCGGACAGCTTCCTCGACAACGGCCTTCGACCATGGCTCTTCGAGGAGACCATCAAGGGAAGCGGCATCGGGTTGACGCTCCGGATGCACGAGCGCTACGACCATTCCTACTACTTCATCTCGACCTTCATGGACGATCATCTGAAGTGGCATTCCGAGCGGCTTGGTTAGCGCGCCAGGGCATGGCTCCCATTCCTTCGAGCCACTTGCTTCCGGGGCTGTCCGCCGCCATATCCAATGCAAGGCAGACGGCTGCCGCCGGCTCGACCGGTCACGATCGCGGGGACGGCCTCGCTCCTTGAACCGGAGTAGGCCATGGCCTGGATTCTTCTGACACTCGCAGGACTCTTCGAAATCGGTTGGGCGATCGGGCTCAAGTACACGGAAGGCTTCAGCCGGCCGCTCCCTACCGCGCTGACGGTGTCAGCCATGGTGATTTCCGTCGTCCTTCTCGGGCTTGCCTTGCGCTCCCTGCCGGTAGGCACAGCCTATGCCGTCTGGACCGGGATCGGTACGGTCGGCACGGTGATCCTGGGCATCTTCCTGTTTTCCGAACCGGCAACCGCACTCCGCCTTGGCTGTATCGCGATGATCGTCGCCGGGATAGCGGGGTTGAAGCTCGCAGCCTAGCTTCCGGGACCGTCAGCGATCGGGAAACAGTGCTGTCGTCGCTAGACCTGTCGAGCGTCCGCCACCAAGCTTGAACTCGCGGCTGATCCTTTCCGCGATGCGTGCCGCGAGATGCTCGTTGATCGCCGCGACGCGCACCGCGTGGACGGAGACGTCGAAAGTCCCCTCCGCGATCACCTCCCCGCTTGCGACCCCGATCGCTTCTACGGTCACTGTTGCCGAGCGCCGGGCCCCGACGATCACGGGAATGGAATGAACCGCGTTTATGCGCACGGTCAGCACGGCGCGCGGCAGCGGAATTGCCCGGACCGTGGAAAGGATCGCTTCGTTGACCAGCCTGTCCGTTCTCGCCACTAGTGGGTGGGGAACATCTCCCCAGGCAGCCACAAAGGCGGCACGCACGTCGTAAAGCAGCACCTCCCGTTCGCCGCCTGCCCGTTCCAGCCGGAAGGACATCAGCGCAAGGGCGGCTGCTGCAACCAGCAACGTGTATTGGACAAAGTGGCGCATGGAAGATCCGGGTTCAGCGTCCCGGATCTTGCCCTCGCAGGGTTAGCGGAGAATTAAGCAAGTCACCGAAGGCTCAGGAAGACTGCAGTCGCCGCCGCGAATTCGCCGTGCCTCTGGATCCGGCGGACTTGCGCCTCGGCATCCGTGCCCCAGTGTTCATCCGTCCAGTCCTCGTCGAGATGGGCGAGTGTCCATGCGTCGTCCGCGGCAAGCCGCCCTTCCGCAAAGGCCAGAGCCAGGACGGCCGAACCCGTCAGCGTCGTCACCGTGTGGAGACAAGCCAATTCGATCGGCGTATCGTATTTCCGCAGCGTTACGGCAAAGGCGGCGATTGCCTCCCGCGGCTGCTCCTGCGGCATGATCCCTTCGATCAGGACGAAACGCGCGCCGAGGTCGCGAGCCGCCCAGTCGATAATCGGATCCCAGCGATCGGCCTGCCGTGCCACGAGTTCCTCCGGGGCCTCCGCCCGGTAACAAAGAAAGTCGCTGGACGAAAAACGTAGGATGTCCTCGAAAACCGCCTGCGGATCGGCGGCAACGCCGTCGATCGCCGTGTTGACGAGCTTGGTGACAGGCATGGTTGCAGGATTGATCTCCTCGCCCTGCACCGCCCACTCGGTACGCATCAGGTCGGCAAGAGCCATCGTCGGAGCGACAAGCGGTTTCTTCGCCGGCGTCCTGACCGGCCTCCCGTCCAGCAGGATTGCGAATCCGTCCTCCCCTTGCGAGACAGAGACATCGGAATAGAAGCGCCTGGGCAGCGGGCGCCTCATCTGAATCTGCGCCCGTCGAGTCGGGTCTGGATGGCTTACACCGTCCGGAATCTCGAAGATTTCACGCATGCACAACCTCAACCGATATGCGCGAGCAGCTCGCTCGGATGGTCAACGACGGCATCCGCGCCCGCGTTCCACAATTGCTCCACCGAAGCATAGCCCCACGACACGCCGATCGCCCTGGCTCCGGCCGCCTTTGCCATCTGCATATCGTAGATGGCGTCTCCGACGACGATCGTGTCGGCGGGCACCATACCCGTCTCCTCGCAGCACTCCGCCACCATGGCCGGATGCGGCTTGGACGGACAATCGTCGGCGGTACGCGACACGACGAAGAACCGACGGAATTCGTGGGTGTCCAGGATAAGGTCGAGCCCCCGCCGCGATTTTCCCGTAACGGCACCGATCAGCAGATCCTGGCGCGGGCCGATTTCGCCGATCAGCTCGCCGATCCCGGAAAACAGCGGCTCGCGAAAATCGAGATCCTGCCGCACGGTCGTGAACAGGGACTTGTAG
>JAEWKX010000206.1 GCA_023393575.1 Pseudomonadota bacterium | reverse complement strand
TCTGGACCCAGTTCGGATGTGCCGGCACCGGCCGTCCGAACGGCAGCATTTCCTTGAAGACCTGCAGGATCGGGTCGTTGAAGCGCTCAGCTTCCATGGCAGAGATGCGAGCCGGGAAGGTGTCCGTGAGAACGGCCTGGTTCTCCGACTCGGCCAGGAAGCTCAGGAGCTTCTTGGCATCGTCGGGGTTCTTGGCGTCGCTCGGAATGACAAAGCTCCACCCCCCGAGGATGGCTGCCGTCTTCCCGTCCTCAGGATGCGGAACTGGGATGACGCCGATGTCGATATTGGGGTTTTCCTTACGGATGGACTGAATATCGAACTGACCGGACTGATACATCGAGACCGTATCGGCGATGAACAGCCTGCGGTTGGCGGTTCCGTCATTCTCCAGCGTCGAGGTGGGCGAAATGCCTTCTTTGAAGAAGTCGGTGTAGAAGGTCACGGCTTCGATGGATTCGGGGCTGTTGACCAGCACCTGCTTGCCATCGTCAGAGATGATGCCGCCACCCAGCATCCACATGAAGGGCAGGGACCTAAAGATGGTATTGCCGACTTCCCCGCCGCCGGTGATCGCAAAGCCCGATTTCCCGTGTGTGGTCAGTTTTTTGGCAGCTTCCTTGAAGGCGGTCCAGGTGGTCGGTGGGTTCTCTGGGTCAAGACCGGCAGCCGTGAAGTCACCCTTGTTGATGATCACGGCGTGGGTTTCGATCCGGTATGGAATGCCCCACAACTTGCCGTCCCAGGTGTTGTATTCCAGAGCGGCGGGAATGTAGTCCTCGCGATCGGTCAAGACATCGTCGACCGGCAGGACGAGATTGTTCTGGGCGTAGCCGTTCACCCAGCCATGCTGCACATCGATGACGTCGGGTGCAGCTCCCGACTGCAGGGATGTCAGGATGCGCTGTGGCAGTCCGTCGGTGGTGGTGATTTCAAGCTTCACCGTTACGTCCGGATTGGCCGCCTGGAACTTCTCGACAAGTTCGCGGGCGCGGGTCTCGTTGAAGTTCGGCGTCCACCAGACGACTTCGCCAGCCCAAGCACCGGCCGACATGGCCAAAAACGACGCCGTTGCGGCCATCGCCAGTTTCATAGTCAACGTGGTCATGTTTACCTCCCAACTGAATCCGTTGTTGTTTCCAGCCGTGTGGCTGGCATGATCAATTCCGCAGCCGCCGAGGGCTCCTCGGCCCGACGACCGACGGATGCGGAAGAGCTTCTGGTCAAGGCGTCTGCGTGTGCGACGAGCGCCTTCATGTAGCCAATCGTGTAGGCGTGTCCGGCGTGCCATGGGGCCGGGCAATCGAGTTCCGGAACGTGGTCGGGAACCAGGATCCCGTCGTATCCTTCCTCGTGCAGCACGCGCACGATACGGGCCATGTCGACGTCACCGTCGTCCACGAAGGTCTCCACGTAATTTGGTACCTTGCCGCGGACATTGCGGAAATGGACATAGGCGATGGCGTTCCGACGGGCGAAGCGGCGGGTCGTTTCGTAGACGTCGCCGTCGGGCATCTCAGCCAATGAGCCGACGCAGAATTCCAGTGCGTTCGCGGGGCTCTCCACAACCGACAAAAGCCGGTCGTATTTGGCGTGGCTGTTGACCAGCCGCGCGGTGCCGCGCAAGCGCTCGACCGGCGGATCGTCCGGGTGGGCGGCCAGCCGGACGCCAGCCTCTTCCGCTACGGGCACAAGCTCCTCCAGAAACCACTGGAGCCGTGCCCAAAGCGTCGCTTCGTCAACCGTCTGAGGCTTTGCCCCGGAAACGGCCAGGCGGTAGCGCATGTTGCCGACCATGCCATCGGGGACGGGGCTTTCCGCGTCAAATTCGTCGATGGCGAAGACGGCCGTTACCGCCTTGCCGCGTGCCACCCGCTTGCGCTGCCACCCCCAGACGCCGGCGATGGAAAAATTATAGCCGAGAACGGGAATCCCGAGACGCCCCATGTTCCTTACCAGCTCCTGAAGGTCCCGCATCTGCGCGTCCTTCTTCGGGCCGTCGAGCAGAATGTCGGACCAGAAGTTAGGCGAGATGTTCTCCAGGGCGGCGACCCTGAGATTGTGCCGGGACAGCATGGCGACCAGGTCCGCCAGGCGATCATAAGACCAGAGAGGCGCGTCGATGCAGTCGCCGTTGATCGGGCCGACGCCACCCGCCGCATAGGCGCTCGTGTCGGCATTGCGTCCATAGTCGGTGAGGTGGACGACGACGTCTTCCACCCCGAGCTGGCTGGCGAAACGGGCACCCGCTTCGCTTAGAAGCGGCCCATACAATGAGATTCCGACTTTCAAGCAGCTCTCCTCCCGTTGCTGCTTAGGTAAGTTCATATTTGAACTGTACCTGTTCTAAATATAACTATGTGGCGACGGGGAGCCGGTGTCAACTCCCTTTCCCGGACTTCTATTCGCTTTCGTCCGCCGCAAATGTGCGAGCGCCCGTCGCCACCCCGGTCGTATTCATCGACCCGTCGAAGAGCGGTACATTGGTCGCCTGATAGGGGAAGCGCGCGCAGGCTTCCTCGATCAGCTCCACGCCGAGGCCCGGCGCTGTCGGTGCCAGAATCGCCCCCTTTTCGAACTGCAGGGTTTCCCGCACGAGTGCCTTGCGCCACGGAACGTCCATCGATACGGTCTCGAAGACCGAGAAGTTCGGCATTGCCACGGACGCGTGCAGCGTCATGGCGTTCATGACCGGTCCGACGGGATTATGGGGTGCGACCGGGATGAGATGGGTGTGCGCCAGGTGCGCCATGCGCTTCGTCTCGCCCATCCCGCCAGCATGCGACACGTCGGGTTGCAGGATATCGACCGCCTTCTTGGACAGGGCTTCGAGAAACTTGCCCGGCTCATACCAGCGTTCGCCGGCAGCGATCGGCACCGGGCTGGCGGCGCGCACTTCTGCCAGCGCGTCGATGTTCTCCGGCGGCGTTGGCTCCTCGATCCACGTCAGATCGAAGGGTGCCAGTGCTCGGCACATGGCAATCGCCGTCGGGACATTGAGGCGGCCGTGGACGTCGAGCATCAGGTTGATGTCCGGTCCGACCGCGTCGCGGACGGCCTCGACGATCTCGATCGTCTGGCGTCGCTGCCGGCGGTCCATCTCAAGATCGGCGATGTCGAAGGGATCCCATTTCAGGGCGCGGTAGCCCATATCGACCGCTTTGCGGGCGTTGGTGGCATATTCCTCAGGCGACGTCGCACCGAAGAACCAATGGTTGGCGTAGCATTCGACGCGATCGCGAAATTTGCCGCCAAGCAATTCGAAGACGGGAACGCCGAGCGCCTTGCCCTTGATGTCGAGGAGGGCGGCCTCGATGCCGCCGAGCGCCGTGCGGAAGACGGCGCCGGTGCGCCAGTAGCTGTCCCTGTGGAGTTGCTCGATGATCGCATCCACGGCAAAGGGATCGCGTCCGACAAGGACCCGCTCCAGCTCTTCCAGAGCCGCGACAATGGTTTTCGTCTTCCATTCCAGCGTCGCCTCGCCGACGCCTTCGATGCCGTCGTCGGTGTAGAGCTTGACGAAGACGAAGTTTGTCCGCTGGGCATTGGCGACGAATACTTTCTGGGCCGTGATCTTCATGGGAGCTTCCTGTCGGGTTGGGCCAAGGCTTCCTGCAGCATGGCGCGATAATCTTCCGCCGACGGCGCGAGAGGGTTGGTGGCGTGGCTGTGGTCGGCCAGCGCCCGCTCGATAACCCAGTCGAAACATTCCGGGGTAACGCCCATGGCCGCCAGACCGGAGGGCATATTTAGGCGTCGGTTCAGGGCTTCCAGCTCGCGGGGCACGTCGGCGTCTGCGGCGAGTTCCATGGCTGCCCGCAACTTGTCCAGTTTGTCGGCGACGGCCGGGGCATTGAAGCGCACGACGATCGGCATGAGGATGGCGTTCAGCGTGCCGTGATGAAGTCTGGGCTCCTTGAGGCCGCCGAGAGCATGACTGAGCGAGTGGACGGCGCCGAGACCCTTCTGAAACGCCAGGCCGCCGTGGAGTGCGCCGAGCATGACCTCACTGCGGGCTGCAATATCGCCCGGATTATCGTATGCCTGCGGCAGATTTCTCCAGATGCGGCCAGCGCCATCCAGCGCGATCGCTTCCGCGGCCGGATTGAAGCGTGGCGAAAACAGGGTTTCGATGCAGTGGGAAAGCCCGTCCAGTCCCGTGGCGGCGGTGAGGGTCGCCGGCAGATCTAGTGTCAGCAGCGGGTCGCAGATGGCGCGCCGCGGGATGAGGTGCGGGCTGATGAAGCCGAGCTTGCGGCCATCCTCGAGCGTCAGCAGTGCCGCCCGCCCTACCTCCGCGCCGGTGCCGGCAGTGGTCGGGATGGCAATCACCGGGGCGACGGTCGGACGGATACGCTCGATGCCGCCGTAGATAGCCGCATATTGCTCCAGCGGTCCCCCATGCGTGGCGAGCAGAGCGACGCCCTTGGCCAGGTC
>JAEWKX010000117.1 GCA_023393575.1 Pseudomonadota bacterium | reverse complement strand
TGCTGTACCTGATCACGGCCGGGCTGTTACCGCCGGACCTCGTTCCGTAGCGCTTCGACGAAGGCCCTGAAACCTCGGCCGGGCTCGACGCCCTCCCGCATGACCAGGTTCCGCAGCGGCGGGACCGCCGTGAGCACATGCATGCCGGCGGCACGCAGCATCTGAACCGGCAGAAAATCGGACAACAGCGAGCGATTGAGGACGTCGACGCCGAAGGTTCGGGTCATGATGTCCGGACGGCGCCGGCGGTTGAAGCGATCGCCGGCATTCGGAGCGATTGCGGCACCGACCGGATCCGACAACATTTCCGTCAGCACGATGATATCGCGCAGCGACAGGTTCAGACCCTGGGCGCCGATGGGCGGGAACGCATGCGCCGCTTCGCCCACCAGCGCCAGGCGGTCCTTCCCGAAGCGGTCGGCCATGAGGCTGGAAAGCGGCCAGGATTGCGCACCCGGCTCGACCGTCACCTTGCCGAGCATCGATTGCATGCGGGTCTCCACCTCCACGGACAGACCGTCGGGCGACAACGCCAGAAGACGTTCCGCCTCCTCGGGGCGCACGACCCAGACGAGGCTCGACCGGTTGCCGGGGAGGGGGACCTGGGTGAAGGGACCGCTCGGCGTATGAAATTCGGTCGAGACATTGCCGTGCGGCAGCGCGTGGGTGAAATTCAGGACGACCGCCGACTGCGGATATGACCAGCGCCGCGTCCCGATCCCCGCACCTTCCCGGACCTTCGACCGCCGACCGTCTGCGCCGACGACGAAGCCGCAGGTGATCGTGCGGCCATCGGCAAGGGTGACGAGCACCTGATCCTGGCCCAAGGCGACCGCATGCGCGGCTGCAGGGATGTGCTCGACATTCGCTTCCGCCTCGACAGCCTCCTTGAGCGTCTCGAGCAGGACCCGATTCGGGATGTTGTATCCGAAGGCGGAAAGCCCGACATCGGCCGACCGGAACTGCGCGGCCGGTGCCCGCAGGAGGCGATCGGTACCGTCTATGATCTGCATGACAGAGAGGGCCGCGGATTTCGGCGCGATCTTCTCCCATAGCCCGAGCCCTTCCATGAAACGGATCGAATGATCCATCAGGGCCGTGGTGCGCTCGTCTGGGCTGGCCGTATCCGGCGCGATCAGCGCCACCTTGCGGCCGCCGCGGGCCAGGGCCAGCGCCGCGACCGAGCCTGCCAGCCCGCCACCGATCACAGCAATTTCAAAGTCCTGCATTTTCGCATCCTCGCCGGTCAACCGTCGGACGCTATGTAGAGCCTCCCGTTCCGGTTATCCATGGGGCGCGGCGGGTGTTACGATTCTTGCGGGAGACGGCGTCGCCGGTCCCGATGCCGGTTGCAAAGCCCGGAGATTGGCCGCATAGGTCGGTAACGGCACTGAACGGGATGGGTACGTGAGCAGACGAATTTTCAACTATCGGAAGGTTCCCTATGCGGAAATCCGAGCCTTTTCCGTTCATCTCCTGACCGCCTCAGGCTCCTTTCTGGCTTTTCTCGGTGTCGTGGCGGCAGCCGAGAACCGTTTCGTCGACATGTGGTGGTGGCTGGGCCTGGCGCTCTTCGTCGATGGCGTGGACGGCCCGATCGCACGCAAGGTCCGGGTCAAGGAGGTTCTACCCAACTGGTCGGGCGATACGCTGGACAACATCATCGACTACGTGACCTATGTTCTCCTGCCTGCCTTCGCACTCTACCAGAGCGGCATGATCGGCGAGCCGTGGTCCTTCGTGGCCGCCGGCATGATCGTCGTGTCGAGCGCGATCTATTATGCCGACACCGGCATGAAGACGGACGAGTACTTTTTCTCGGGCTTTCCCGTGGTCTGGAACATGGTGATCTTCACGCTTTTCGTCATCCAGGCGAGCGAGGCGACCGCCTTCATCGTCGTCTCGATCTCCGTTTTCCTGACATTCCTGCCGATCAACTTTCTTCATCCCGTGAGGGTCCAGCGGCTCCGGCCGCTCAATCTGGGGATCTTCCTGCTCTGGTGCGCGCTTAGCGGCTATTCGCTGCTGTTGCACTTCCGCTCCCCGGACTGGCTCGTCTACGGGGTCGTCGCATCAGGCCTCTACCGCTATTTCATCGGGGGGATCCTGCAGTGGTTTCCGGGCCTTGGCCGGCGCATCTGATCTGTTGGAGACGCATGTTTCCTGTTGTGCGCAGCAACAAATCGGCTATCAATAGGTGACGAGCGGCTGCCTTGGCGGCAGTCTCGCGCGAAGAGAAGGCGCCGGTGCTCCGACAGGCCTCGAAGAAGGTCGCCACGGCGTGAACAAGGGGGTTCAGTGACTGTATCGGATGGATCGGCGGCCCTTCCGCTCTTGTCGGTCCGCAAGTTGACCAAGCATTTCGGAAGCTTTGCCGCCTGTGCGGGGATCGATCTCGACATCGCTCCCGGCGAGATTCACGCGCTGCTCGGAGAGAACGGGGCGGGCAAGTCGACTTTCGTCAAGATGCTGTTCGGCATCCTCGATCCCACCGAAGGTGAGATCATCTGGAACGGCCAGCCGGTTACCATCCGTTCCCCCGGCGCCGCCCGCAGGCTCGGTATCGGGATGGTTTTCCAGCATTTCTCGCTCTTCGAGGCGCTGACGGTTGCCGAGAACATAGCGCTCTCTCTCGACCCGAAGATACCTCTGACGAGGATCGCCGACGAGGCCTCGACGCTGTCCAAGGCTTACGGACTTCCACTCGATCCCGAGGCGCATGTGGCGGACCTGTCGGTGGGAGAGCGCCAGCGCATCGAGATCGTGCGGGCGCTCCTGCAGAATCCGAAGCTCATCATACTGGACGAACCGACGTCCGTGCTGACGCCGCAGGAAGCCGACAAATTGTTCGAGACGCTGTTCCAGTTGCGGGCGGAAGGGCGCTCCGTCCTTTATATCAGCCATCGCCTGGAAGAGGTCCAGCGCATCTGCGACCGGGCGACCGTCCTGCGCCACGGCAGGGTGACCGGACAATGCGATCCGAAACAGGAGACGGCGGCTTCGCTCGCGCGGATGATGGTCGGCTCCGAAGTTGCCGGCGTCTGTCGCGACACGAGCGCCGCCCCGGGCGATGTCCAGATCCAGGTCGCGGCACTGGACGTCGGCGCCAGGCCGCCGTTCGCAATCTCGCTCAGCGACATCAACCTCACGGTGAGGGCGGGCGAAGTGCTGGCGATCGCCGGCGTCGCCGGAAACGGACAGGGAGAACTCTTCGACGCGTTGTCGGGCGAATATCCAGTGCCGAACAGCGAGGCGATCAGCATCCGCGGCAAGCCGGTCGGCCGGCTCGGCATCAACGCCCGGCGTCTGCTCGGCGCCGGCTTCGTTCCCGAAGAACGCCACGGCCACGCGGCTGTGGCGACCCTGCCGCTCTCCGACAACCTGCTTCTTGCCCGCAGCCGCTCCGACCGCAAGGCCTTTCTCGGCGGCGGCTTGTTGCGCGTGATCCGTCACGGCGCCGTGCGGGCTGCCACCCGTCGCATCTGCGAGGCCATGGATGTGCGCAAGAGCGGCCAGGACCCCGTTGCCGGCGCTCTTTCCGGAGGCAATCTCCAGAAGTTCATCGTGGGTCGGGAGCTTGACAGGCAACCGGCGGTGCTGGTCGTCAACCAGCCGACCTGGGGCGTGGACGCGGGGGCGGCGAGCCGCATCCGCCAGGCACTCGTGGATCTCGCACGGAGCGGTTCCGCCGTGGTGGTCATCAGTCAGGATCTCGACGAGATCTTCGAGGTTGCCACGAACATCGCGGTAATTTCGGAGGGACGGTTGTCCGCTTCCCATCCCGCCGGCGAGCTCAGCAGGGAAAGGATCGGACTGTTGATGGGCGGCATCCATGATTCCACGCAATCGGGAGCCGCGCATGCGCATTGAGCTTCAGAGGCGGAGCCAGGTCTCCCGGCTTTTCTCACTGGTGTCGCCGCTGCTTGCGCTGGGGCTCACGCTGTTTTTCGGCGGCATCATGTTCTGGTTCCTCGGCAAGAATCCCATCGACGCCCTCTACAGCTTCTTCGTCGAGCCGCTGCTGGAAGTCTGGTCGCTGCACGAGCTCGCAATCAAGGCTGCACCGCTGATCCTGATCGGCGTGGGGCTGTCGATCTGCTATCGCTCGAACAACTGGAATATCGGGGCCGAAGGGCAATTCACCATCGGCGCCATCACCGGGTCGATCCTACCGGTCCTTTATCCGGAGTGGCATTCCCCGATGATCCTGCCGCTGATGCTGGTGATGGGCATGATCGGCGGGGCGCTCTACGCCGGCATTCCCGCGCTCCTGAAAACGCGGTTCAACACAAACGAGATCCTGACGAGCCTGATGCTGGTCTATATCGCCCAGCTCTATCTCGACTGGCTCGTTCGCGGTCCCTGGCGCGATCCGCAAGGCTACAACTTCCCGCAAACAAAGGCATTCGTGCCGGAAGCAGTCCTCCCGGAAGTGCTGGAT
>JAEWKX010000076.1 GCA_023393575.1 Pseudomonadota bacterium | reverse complement strand
CCGCTCGCCTCAACTCGGCGACGCCGAAGGCCGGCGTGGGCTTCGAGCTCGACGTCATCGCGGCCTGCTTCATCGGCGGCGCCTCGGCATCCGGCGGCGTGGGCAAGATCACGGGTGCCGTCATCGGCGCCTTCATCATGGGCGTCATGAACAACGGCATGTCGATCATGGGCATCGGCATCGACTACCAGCAGCTCATCAAGGGCCTGGTGCTGCTCGCCGCCGTGGTCTTCGACGTCGACAACAAGAACAAGGGCTGACCGGCACGCCGGCCGCCCATCGATCGCGGGAACAGAGGCGGGCCGCGGATGCGGCCGGTGCGGCAGCGTCCGTTCGCCGCCGATGCGGAGCTTTGCCGACAAGGGCTCCAGGAAGGAAATGGAAATGCTGATTTCGCAGGTGGCAAATGCCGACGGTTCGATCACCGTCGTCGTGCGCGAGGAGGGCGGCAAGGGCCGCGCCGTGAAGGATGCCGAAAGCGTCCATGCGCTGGCGATGGAGGCGGCCAATGGCGGCACGTCGCTGAAGGCGGTCATCGATGCCCGTGGCCTCGGCGACGAGGTGGATCTGGAAAAGGCCTATGCCGAGGGCCGGCTGCTGTCGCCGATCACCCATCCCGATCCGGCGCATCTGCATCTGACCGGCACCGGGCTTACCCATCTCGGCTCCGCCGCCACGCGCGATTCCATGCATAAGAAGACGCAGGAAGCGGCCGAAGAGACGTTGACCGATTCGATGAAGATGTTCCGCATGGGTCTTGAAGGCGGCAAGCCGAAGCCCGGCGAGACGGGCGTGCAGCCGGAATGGTTCTACAAGGGCAACGGCCTTGCCGCCGTCGCCCCGGGCGCGGCGCTGACCTCGCCGTCCTTCGCGCTCGATGGCGGCGAGGAACCGGAAATGGCGGGCATCTATGTCATCGCTTCCGATGGTTCGCCCTTCCGTCTCGGCTTTGCGGTCTCGAACGAGTTCTCGGATCATGTGACGGAGCGCATCAACTATCTGTTCCTGGCCCATTCCAAGCTGCGTCCCGCAAGCTTCGGTCCGGAAATCCGTATCGGTGCGGCGCCGCAGGATATCCGCGGCTTCTCGCGCATCCTGCGCGACGGCAAGGTGTTTTGGGAAAAGCCCTTCGTTTCGGGCGAGGCGAACATGTCCCACACCTTCGCCAATCTCGAATACCATCACTTCAAATACGGCCTTTTCCGTGCGCCGGGCGATATCCACGTCCATATGTTCGGCACTGCGACATTGTCCTTCGGCGACGGCGTGCGCACGCAGGAGGGGGATGTCTTCGAGATCGGTGCGGAGGGTTTCGGCCTGCCGCTGCGCAATCCCCTGACGATCGGCAAGGAAGACATGTTCGATGTTCGCCAATTGTGACAGGAGGCTTGCGGCCCCGCGTGAGCAGGGCAGCTATGCCAGCGAGTTCCATATCACCGTCGAGACCGCCTATCCCCGGGCGTGAGACAAAGCCGTCCGGACGGCTCTTCAAGGACTGAGAAGATGAAGAAGAAAGCGGAATGGCCGCGCAGGCTGAGATCGCAGGAATGGTACGGCGGCACCAGCCGCGACGTGATCTATCATCGGGGCTGGATGAAGAACCAGGGATATCCGCACGACCTGTTCGATGGTCGTCCGGTCATCGGCATCCTCAACACCTGGTCGGACATGACGCCCTGCAACGGCCACCTGCGCGAGCTTGCCGAAAAGGTGAAGGCCGGCGTGTGGGAAGCAGGCGGCTTCCCGCTTGAAGTGCCGGTGTTCTCGGCCTCGGAAAACACCTTCCGCCCCACGGCGATGATGTATCGCAACCTTGCCGCGCTCGCGGTGGAGGAGGCGATCCGCGGCCAGCCCATGGATGGCTGCGTGCTGATGGTGGGCTGCGACAAGACCACGCCCTCTCTCCTGATGGGCGCGGCCTCGGTCGATCTGCCCTCGATCGTCGTCACCGGCGGTCCGATGCTCAACGGCTATTTCCGCGGTGAGCGCGTCGGCTCGGGCACGCATCTGTGGAAGTTCTCCGAAATGGTGAAGGCCGGCGAGATGACACAGGCCGAGTTCCTGGAGGCGGAAGCCTCGATGAGCCGCTCGTCGGGAACCTGCAACACGATGGGCACGGCCTCCACCATGGCCTCCATGTCCGAGGCGCTCGGCATGGCGCTTTCCGGCAATGCCGCCATCCCGGCGGTCGATTCCCGCCGCAAGGTCATGGCGCAGCTTACCGGCCGGCGCATCGTGCAGATGGTCAAGGACGATCTGAAACCCTCCGACATCCTGACGAAGCAGGCCTTCGAGAATGCCATCCGCACCAATGCGGCCATCGGCGGCTCGACCAATGCGGTGATCCATCTTCTCGCGATTGCCGGGCGCGTCGGCATCGACCTGACGCTGGACGACTGGGATCGCTGCGGCCGCGACGTGCCGACCATCGTCAACCTCATGCCGTCGGGCAAGTACCTCATGGAGGAGTTCTTCTATGCGGGCGGCCTGCCGGTGGTGCTGAAACGGCTCGGCGAGGCCGGCCTGTTGCACAAGGATGCGTTGACCGTCTCGGGCGAAGGCATATGGGACGAGGTCAAGGACGTCGTCAACTGGAACGAGGACGTCATCCTGCCGGCGCAGCAGGCGCTGACGCAATCGGGCGGCATCGTCGTCCTGCGCGGCAACCTGGCGCCGAAGGGGGCGGTGCTGAAGCCGTCCGCAGCCTCGCCGCATCTCCTTACCCATCGGGGCAGGGCGGTCGTGTTCGAGGATATCGACGACTACAAGGCCAAAATCAACGACGCCGCTCTCGACATCGACGAGACCTGCGTCATGGTGATGAAGAACTGTGGCCCGAAGGGCTATCCCGGCATGGCCGAGGTCGGCAATATGGGCCTGCCGCCCAAGGTGCTCAAGAAGGGCATCACCGACATGGTGCGCATTTCCGATGCGCGCATGTCCGGCACGGCCTACGGCACCGTCGTGCTGCACACCTCGCCGGAAGCGGCCGTCGGCGGCCCGCTCGCGGTGGTGCGGGACGGCGACATGATCGAGTTGGACGTGCCGAACCGCCGCCTGCATCTCGACATTTCCGAAGAGGAACTGGCGGGCCGGCTTGCCGCATGGAAGCCGAACCACGAACTGCCGGCCTCGGGCTATGCCTGGCTGCACCAGCAGCATGTGGAGGGGGCCGATACCGGTGCCGACCTCGATTTCCTCAAGGGATGTCGCGGCAACGCGGTCGGCAAGGACAGCCACTAGGGAGAGGGCGGGGCGAAAGCCCCGCCTTTTGCACGATATGGCCCGAATGATCGCCGAAGCGTGCATTTGCGTCATTCCGGCACGCTTTTTGGCGGGGCTAAACCTTTCCTTTCCCCTGACATGGCGTTTGCACCTTCTGCGGGGAACTGCCGTTGGCCGATCAACCTTCCGTTCGCGTAGCCGGTCCACTCCCGGACCGGTCGCTGAATGGAGGTTTCCATGTTCGCAACATCAAAACGTGTCTCGATCTCTACGCTCTCGGCGACCGTGCTGGTCGCGGCGGCCCTGGCCCTGCCTGTCCATGCGGCCGACCGGAGCAAAGGCCGGGCGAAGAATGACGGCCTCGGCGTCGGCGTCGGTGTCAGCGTTGGCGGCGTGAAGGCCGGCGTCGGCACAACGGTCGGCGGCAGCAGGGGACTGGTCGATGCCGATGTGAAGGCGAGCGTCGGCGGCAGGAACGGCGTGAACGCGAATGCAAAGGCCAATGTCGGCGGCAGGAAGGGTCTTGCGGATGCCGACGTGAAGGCCAGCGTCGGCGGCAGAAGCGGGATCAACGCCCGCGCCAGGACCAATGTCGGAGGCTCGAACGGTCTTGTCGATGCCGATGTCAGGGCGAATGTCGGCGGCAGCGGCGGCCTTACGGCCGGCGTCGGCGCCAATGTCGGCGGTCGGGATCTGGTCGACGTGAATGTGGGTGTGGAGCTCGGCGACGATGACGTCGTCAGCCGTCCGAGGCCGGACCATCCTGACGACAGGGATCTCGTTCGCAATCCCGACCGCGACGTCGTCCGCCGCTTCTCCCGGCTTTCCGGTAACGAGCGCCTGCAGATGATCAAGCGGTGCCGCGGCATCGACAGCGGAAGCTATGATCCGGCCCTCGTCAAGCTCTGCCGCCTCCTCGAGACCGCATCGCGGTGAACCGCCGGTAACGGCCGCCCCTTGGGGGG